>JBKBWH010000084.1:0-7439 GCA_046289115.1 Candidatus Kryptonium sp. | reverse complement strand
ACCTTTAAATTTCCCATCCTTGCTGTAATAAACTTTTACTCCATCTTTCAAAAGCAAATTAACCAATCGATACGAATTTATAAACCTTCTTTTAATAACAAAATAGTTCCCCTTCCCAACAAACTTTGACTCACCAAAATCAATTGTCTCAATTTTTTCAATTGGAATCTCAATTTTTTCTGTAAGTTCAAAGACATCAACACCCATTTGAAGTGGCAAAGTCCACGCGGTAACATCATACGGTTGTTTTGGCGGTCCATCTGGATAAAGTCGAATATCGGGATAATTTTGAACCTCTATCACATCTTTAATAAACGGTCTACAAGGCTGTGAAAGTGGAATGACAAATGTGTTTTCAGAAAAGAAGGTATTCCCAACTTTGAAATCTTTCTTTGCTTTATAAACCTCAACCCCGGCAAATTGTAATCTTTTAATAAGTTCAATGGCTGAATTAGGATCATGTTGAGCGTTCAAATCAATCAAATAGGCAAACGGTGGCTCAGTTAACCCTTTTTCTATTGATTTTTTATTTGCTGTGTAAAATGTCCATAAAATTTTCTCCCTGTTAAGAGCTGAAAAATTAAGGATTGAATATGTCGCTGCCTTTTCATAATCAATGATATCTCTCAATCTCCACCAACCTTCTTCAAATGGGTAAAGGTTATTATTTGACAAACTATTATCTGGAATTTCATCCCCGAGCCCACCAATACTTCCATATGGGAGATAAATCGGCGTCGCAATCCGTACGCTCGCTGCTTCTGAAAGGATGCCAACTCTATTGTGCCATAACGGTGTCTTTGACATCGTGCCTTGAAAATAAGCGTTGAACCTCCCTCCCGTTACAACACCCTTAAATCCTTTCTGTATCATATCAAATACAATATATTTCCCAAAAAGGTTTGTGAGTGCCATTATCTCAGGAAGAACATTGGGATTAACTGGATCTGAATAAGGTGGCACGAAAAAGCGTGGACCATCCGAACCCATTTGATGCTGATCATAAACAACCTGCGGGAACCAATCATGATATAAAACTTTTGCGGTTAGCCTCGTTTCAACTAAGCTGAAAAAGTGCCAGTCGCGATTGTTATCATGACCAGCGTAATAATGATAAAGCCAGGGCATTGGCGATGCTTCATATTTTGTTCCAACATATTTCTTGTACCAATCAACAACCATCTGCTGTCCATCTGGATTAAGTGATGGAATTAAAAGTATGACACAATTGTCAAGAATTGTTTTCATCTCCTCATCATTTCTCGTTGCAAACTCATAAGCTAACTCAACCGATTCCTGACTTGATGCAATCTCCGTTGAATGTATATTCATTGTGATAAGCACAAATACTTTGCCATTCTTAATTAAATTTCTTGCTTCTTTATCCCCGAGATCGTATGGTTTTGCCAGTTTCCTCTGGATAGATTTTAATTTTTGAATGTCTCTCATATTTGACTCAGATGACGCAACCACAACGACGAACGGCTTTCCAAGCGTCGTTTTTCCGAGCTCTTCAACCGCGATCCTATTTGAATTTTTATCAATGTAGTTTAGATATGAAACTATTTCATCCCAACCTATTAATTTTCTGTCCTCTCCCATTCTGAAACCGAAAAATTTCTCGGGGGATAAAATCTGCGAAGAAGATAAGTTGAACAAAACAAAAAATATTAAAACAGCAAACTTTACATATCTCTTCATCATTCGTTCAGCTTAATTTTGTTTTAGAATAAAATTTCAACTTCAATCCCTTTAGACGAAAATTCCCTCAATATTTCTTCAGAAATCGCGCTGAAGTATTCATCCCTCATCGCAAAGCTAAGCGAATTCACTCTGTAAATTTTCTCCGTTTTCCAAATATAGTTCATTCTATCAACGAGGACATAATTAACAAGACCATCTATCTCTCTTGAAAGTTTTACCGCATCCATCGGTAAAATTGGACCAATAAAGGCAAATGTTTTGATGTTTTTCTGTTTAAGTCCTTCAAGTGTCTTTATCCTGCTTTTAATCGACGGGGCTTTTGGTTCAAAAATTTTCCTGATGTTGTCATTATCGGTTGTAATTGATATTCCAACTTCAACATCTTCAAATTCAACGAATAGATCAACATCTCTCAAGACAAGCGGTGAGCGTGTAAGTATACCTGTAGGATATTGAAATTTGAGAAGGATTTCAAGGCACTTTCGGGTCAACATAAATTTCTTTTCGGCGGGTTGATATGGGTCAGTGACTATGCTCAGCCACACATTTGGTTTTTTAATCTTTTTATCGGGGAAAAGAGAAATTTTACTTTGAAGCCTTAAAATTTCCTCTTTTAACCTCTCATGAATGTTTATCTTTATACCTACGAACTCGCCCCATTTCAAATTTGTAAAAAACTTTAAGTAATTTTTTGAAAATCGCGTCATAAAATCAGCGTAACAATATGAACATCCGAATTCACAGCCAAAGTACGGATTAATGGTGTAATCAATTCCAGGTATTCTTGATTTTGAAAGAGCCGTCTTTGTTTCTATTATTTTTAAATCGAGATTTCTCATCCTTAAAATTTCCTCATCACAATTCCAGATAATAGCTTCGGGTAGAAATAGGTTGATTTTTGGGGCATCACTACCCTGGATAACGAAACATTTTTAACATCAAGAACTAAGGGTGGATTTAACAAAAAAGCAACTTTATCGGATTGTTCAGAAAGCTCAACTGCAGTTTTAAAATCGTGAGTATAAACAATTCCCTCTAAACTCAACTCTAAAATTTTAAAAATAAACTCATGCAGAATGGTCACATCAAGCGCTTTGACAACATCTGGAATTTCCACGGGCAAATTTTGTTTAATCTTCTCGTAATTCTTGATTTTTAAAACAAATCCCTCCCCATTGCCAAGATAGATCCCAAAACATCCTTTTGAAAGTTCGCTCATTAAATTTTTTAATTCATCCGTTGAGTTTACTTTTATCACTTCAAAAAAGTCATAAATTAATTCCGAGAGCAACTTTGCTTTAAAATCGCTCTTGTAAACTCCGGATATAACTCTATGCGTTGGCAGTATGATTAACCCTTTTGATTCCATATTGGTAAGATATGTAAGAATATAGTTATGCTCATCTTTTTCAGCCGAAAGTGAGCTCATATAATCCCTGAACATCAAACCCGTTTCATATCTGTGATGCCCATCCGCTATAAAAACTTGACGATTTTTGAAGAAGTTAACGACGCTATATATAAAACTTTCATCAGTGATTTCATACAGTTTATGATTAACTTTACTTCCTTGAGGAAATTCAAAATCAAATAATGGCGAAGTTGGTTTATATTTTTCAACAAGGTTTTCAATTGTAAAACTTGGATCTGGGTAAATTCCGAATATATGGTCAAATTGAGCGTTGGTTGCTTTCAAAAGATTAAACCTATCTTCCTTTGGCTTTGGCAGCGTTTTTTCATGTGGATAAATATCGCCTTTGCCAAATTCCTCAAGTTTCATCAAACAGATAATTCCAGTTCGTGTATAACTTTTGCCTTCATATTCAAAGCTTTGTTCGTAAATAAAAACCGCTTCCCTATCTCTTTCTATAATAATTCCATCCCTAAGCCATGTTTCAAAGAAGTTCTTTGCACTCTCATATCTATTTTCATCTCGGTTTAGAATCAATCGTATCACATTGTAGGGGTGAAGCTGATACAGCTCATCTCTTTCTTTATCCGAAATTACATCATAAGGTGGCGCAACGAGATTGTGAAGTGGCAAAGTTAAGTTATAAATTAAACCTTTAAATGGTTTTATCTCCGGCATTTTAAATTTCTACTTTCTTTCTAATCAACTGTATAACCCAATCTCTTTAACCATACTTTACTATCACGCCATTTCTTTCTTGCCTTAACATACAACTCCAGATAAACAGGTCTTCCCAAAAACCATTCTATCTCCTCTCGTGCGAGCGTTCCAATTTTCTTAAGCATTTGTCCATCTTTGCCTATTATTATCCCTTTCTGCGATTCCTTCTCAACATAGATCTCGGCACTTATATAATCTCTTTCTCCCTCATTTTGCGCTTCTTTAAATTCAACTATAGATACAGTTGTTGAGTAAGGTATTTCTTGCCTGCAAAGTTGAAAAATTTTTTCGCGAATTATTTCAGCAACGAAAAATCTCTCTGGATGTTCAGTGATCATATCCGGCGGATAAAAGGGTGGATGTGTTGGAAGATATTGAATCAAGACCTTTTTAAGTTCGTCTATATTTTGCCCTTTCAATGCCGATATTGGGACGATTTCTTTAAAAGGAAAAACTTTGCTAAAGAAATCAATTATCGGTAGAACCTCAAGCTTGTTAATAAGATCTACTTTGTTTATGACCAAAATTATCGGCTTCTCTTCGACATATTTTTTTAGAATTTCAAAGGGTAAAGTTTTAACGATAGCATCATTGGTTTTAACTTTTTTTACATCAACCATAAACAAAACTATATCTGCATCTTTTAAGGCGGACTCGGCATATTCCATCATCACCTCTTGAAGCAAATATCTTGGCTTGATCAAACCGGGCGTATCCAGAAAAACAATTTGATAATTTTCGCCAGTCATTATTCCAATTATTTTATGTCTAGTAGTTTGAGGTTTAGGTGTGACTATTGAGATCTTATGTTGGAGCAAGGTGTTGAGCAAAGTTGATTTACCAACATTTGGTTCACCAACAATGGCGACATATCCAGCTTTAAAGTCACTTGGAATTTCGCGCTTTATCTCTTCAATTTTCTTTTCATTATCTTGCATAAATTAACATTGGTTTAATTTTGAATTTTTCCCATCACAACTTTTACTTCACAAACACTTCCTTTTTTAAAAATTGGAAGAATACGATCACTATATTTTTCACCATTTACCCAAATTTCTTTTACCCCCTTATTAACACCGTCAGGATTTAAAACTTCAATTCTGTATTCAACGCCACGAAATAGTCTATTCACACTAAAACTTTTCCAACTTGATGGAATACATGGGTCAATCAACAAACCAGCATAGGTAGGTCTAACTCCAAGCATATACTCAACAACGCTTTTGAAAAACCAATCAGAAGAACCTGTCAACCATGAATGACTTGCTTCTCCAAACGATGGATGATCTGGGCTTGTCACATACTCTGAATATACATATGGTTCCATTTTATACAAATCGGCGTCAATAGCGTTATTCAATGGTAATGTAGCATGATATATTTGATAGGCTCTTTCAGCGTTTCCAGCAATTAATTCGGCTAAAAAAACCCAGCTTGCCACATGGTTGAAAATTGCGCCATTTTCTTTTTTTCCAGGGACACATCGAGTTGCAAGCCCAATACTTGGATCAACCTTGGTAAACGGAGGATGTAAAATTTTGGGTCCCTTTGGTGTATCAAGATATTTTTGCACGGACGCAAGACATTCCCGCGTTCGCTTTTCATTTGCAACCCCACTTATTACAGCCCAAGATTGCGGATTAGCAAAAATTTTCCCTTCTTGATTTTTTGAGGAACCAAATGGTTTCCCATCATCTTTAAATCCCCTTATATACCACTTTCCATCCCAACAAAATCTGTTTATATTATCAGCAATTTTTAAATATTCTTCAGAATATCTTTTCAAAAATTTTTTGAAGCCGAGATAATTAAACAATTCAACTGCCTCTTTCAAAATATACGCAAGAAACTCTGAACCCCACACCGTCTCTCCTTTACCCTTAATTCCGACATAGTCCAAAGTGTCATTCCAATCACCACGACCAAATTTAAGCAAACCATGTTTTCCTAAATTGCTCAGTGAATATTCAATTGCTTTTATCAAATGCTGTAAGACTGTGCCACTACCACCATCATGATATCCAACCTTCTCATATAGCAAATTAAAATCACCGGTTTCTTTCAAATAAGTGATGATACCGAAAGGTAACCAAAGAGGCGTATCACAATGTCCCGTTTTTTCACCGGTTCTTGAAATTCTAAAAAAATTGTGTAGCATGCTTCCATCTTTGAATTGATAACCACAAACCTCAAGAATTCTATCTCGAACTCTCCTTGGGTTTGCGATTAACTCCCCAAAAATATCTTGCATTTGATCTCTTATTCCAGTGCCAAATAACAAGCCCCCATGATAATAGCCCGCATTTCTTGACATATCAAAAGTCACAGCGATTTGATATCTATTCCAAACATTGATAAAAAGATTCAATTTTTCATCCGGAGTTTTCACCTGAAGAGTCTTAAGATAATCATCCCAGTACTTTCTCAATTCATCAAACTTTTGATGCACGAAGTCAAGATTTTTGAACTTATTTAAAATTTCATTTGCCTTATTATATGGTTTTGAATTCCTTTTCAGCCTATCATTGGTGTGAAGTGACGGCTTATCTACAAGAAACATGAAAAACGCAAATTCTTTCTCCTCACCTTCTTCAAGTTCCAACTCAGATTGAATAACCGCACACGGATCCCCAGCGGTTATTTCAGTATTAAAACAATTTCCCAACTCAACCGCTTCAGGATTAGCATTGCTTCTCCATCTGCCTATAAATTTCTCTTTATCCCCATCAAAGCCTTTAATTTCAAGCGATGTTGAAAAGATAAGATAATATGGCCATGCATGATTTGGTTGTGCAACGCTTACACCTCTATTTGTCACCCAGTATCTTCTTGTTGCAACAACTGCATTTAAGCTATCATCAAAATATACATCAGGGAAATGCTTATCATTGGGTTGATTTATAAGATCATTAAGAGCGTTCCCCATGATAAGCTCAATATAAGCAAATACATCAATTTCTCTTCTCTCATTTGTTAAATTTTTTAACTTCACAAGCCATATTTCAATATCATAATCACACGGAACAAAGTAAGTAATTTCTCCCCTTATACCTAGATTCTCAGTTGTAATTTTCGTATATCCAAGCCCGTGTCTGCACTCGTAATGATCGTATTTTAGCTCAATCGTTGGCGCCCAGCTAAGCGAAAAATATTTGGAGATTTTTCTATCCCTAATATAAACATATCTCCCAGGCTGGTCCCACGGAAGACAATTATACCTGTATCTTGTCAAGCGATTATCGCGTGGGGTTAAATAGAAACTATATCCTCCACCAGTATGACTTACAAGCCCAGCCCATCTCCCGTTCCAAATGTAATTCATCCACGGGGCTGGAGTTTGAGGTGTTGTGATTACAAATTCTTTACCATCTTCTGTAAAATAACCGTATTTATTTATCTGTAAACTTTTCATTTTCCACTCCTTTATATGTTTGATATTACATCAACAGCAGATGGAATAATTGAAATTTTTATCCATCTTAGAGATGTCCCGATTATCTCACCATCAGCATGCATCGTCAAATTTGAATTTGAACTTATTTCAATTTCCTGCGCTTTAAACATTGTCACTTCAGGATATTGTGTGTGCTTACCTTTAAGCACC
>JBKBWH010000083.1:0-7449 GCA_046289115.1 Candidatus Kryptonium sp. | reverse complement strand
GGATCTTTGAGGGAACAAATGAAATAAATCGACTCGTGATAACTGGCATGCTTTTAAAGCGGGCTATGAAAGGTGAGCTACCATTGATACCAGCAGCCCAGAAATTGACAGATGAAATAATGGGAGTTGGTGTACAAGAAGAAGAAACAACAGGAATATTTGCCGAGGAGAAAAAACTTTTGAAATCAGCCAAGAAAGCTGGGCTATTCGTAGCTGGGCTCGCAGTGCAAAAATATATGACAAAGCTTGAAGACGAGGAAGAAATTATCGGGCGTATAAGCGACATAATCATGGAAATTTATGCGATGGAAAGCGCAATTTTAAGGGTTGAGAAAATGCTTGCGAGAGGCGGAAAGAACAAAACAGATGTATATATCGATATTGTAAAGGCATTTGTGAATGATTCAATAATTCGAGTTGAAACATACGCAAAAGAACTTCTCGCAGCCATAGCCGAGGGAGATATGCTTAGAACCTATTTGACTGCGTTGAGAAGATTGATAAAGCATACTCCCATCAACACAATCTCGCTAAGACGGAAAATCGCTGACTATTTGATTGAAATGGAACGATATGCTTTGTGAACCTTTAACAAAAATTAAAGTATTCCAAGTTAATGGTAATAATTGCGGAGAAATTAAAATTTTTAATCTTACCTGTTTCAGCTTTAATCATTAGCATAATTGTTGGGATAATTTTTGAAAAAGTTATTCTTAGAAGGCTCCAAAAAATTGCGGAGAGAACAAGATGGGAAAGCGATGATATTATAATTGCTTCGCTCCGAAAATGGATAACCTTTTGGTTTGCCCTCGCCGGTTTATATATCGCCCTCACAACTTTACCAATAACACCTAATTTATTGGCCCTTCTGCAAAAAATTATAATGGTTTTATATATTCTCTCCGCCACAATCGTCCTTGCGAATATCAGCGTTGGCCTTGTCAACATGTATAGCAAAAGAGCCCAAGATGTACTTCCATCAACGAGCCTGTTTGTATACTTGACACGAATTGTAGTTTTCATAATAGGAGTATTGATAATACTGCATTCATTGGGCATATCAATTACGCCTATCTTAACAGCACTTGGTGTTGGTGGTCTTGCTGTTGCCTTAGCTTTGCAAGACACCCTCTCAAATCTATTTGCTGGATTGCATATAATATTGACAAAACAAATAAAGCCCGGAGACTACATAAAACTTGAAAGTGGTGAGGAGGGATATGTCGTTGATATAACATGGCGAAACACAACGATAAGAGAACTGCCAAACAATTATATAATTATCCCAAATTTAAAACTTGCCCAAGCAATTGTTAAAAACCACTACTTGCCCGATAGAGAAATATCAGTTCCTGTTCAGATTGGCGTAAGCTATGACAGTGATCTTGAAAAAGTTGAAAAGATAACTATTGAGGTTGCAAAGGAAGTGATGAGAGAGGTTCCGGGTGGAATCCCCGATTTTCAACCATTTATTCGATATCATACCTTTGGGGATTTTAGTATAAACTTTACCGTTATTATGCGATGCAGAGAATTTACGGATCAATATCTGATAAGACATGAGTTCATAAAAAGATTGCATAAACGCTATAAAGACGAGGGAATCGTTATTCCATTCCCGATAAGGACGGTCTATATCAATAAAGAAAACGAATCTTAAATGCCAGCATGAATCAAATTGAAATTAAAGTTGAGAAGTTCAAATTTAAAACTCAGGTGCAAGTTAGAAGTTTCGACCTTGATTCTTACGGAATAGTGCATAACTCAGTTTATCTTAAATATTTCGAGATTGCAAGGACGGAATATATAAGGCAAGCGCTCGGGATTGACCCCGGGCGCTTTTTCACAGATTTTTACTTCGTGCTCGCAAAAAATGTTTGTAACTATATCACACCAGCGAGATTTGATGAAATACTTGACATATACACACGCGTCGCCAGGGTTGGCAATTCAAGTTTTGAGATGGAATATCTGATCAAGGAATCAAAGACCAAAAGAACTGTCGCAACGGGTGAAACTGTAATTGTTTTACTTAATCGAGAAACATTTAAACCGGAGCCCATCCCTGAAAGCGTTCGTGAGTTAATTTTTAAATTTGAGGGAAACACTGTGCTTACAAAATAAAAAATAAACACAAGTTGTGCTTCTTCCTTACGAAACCTTCAAACTTTTAGCTGAAAATGGCAATGTAATACCCGTTTATGAATCGCTTCTTGCAGATACGGAAACACCGGTATCTGTTTATATGAAAATAAAAGATAAAGGTAAATTTTCTTTTTTACTTGAAAGCGTTGAAGGCGGAGAAAAAATCGCAAGATACTCGTTCATCGGGTTGCATCCATTTATGCTTTTTGAATCTAAAGGAACAAACTTCAATCTTAAAATTTTTGACGACAAATTTTCATTTGTTAAAAGTGAAGTTAAGAATGAAAAGCATCCACTTAGAGCGCTAGAAAGGATTTTTTCATTATTCAGGTCTGTTAGCACCGAAGATCTCCCGAGATTTACATGTGGGGCTGTTGGATATTTTGGTTATGAAAGTGCTTCGCTCATTGAAAAGATACCCCATGCTAAAGTTGACGATATTGAGGTGCCAGATATACTTTTAATGTTTTTTGACTCCATTCTCGTGTTCGATAATTTAAAGAGGAAAATTTTTTTGATTTCAAATGTTTATAAAAATGGCAAAGAAACTGAGTCTGAATTAAAAGATAAATATTACATGGCGCTTGGAAAAATAGTTGAGTTAAAATCGCTCTTGAAAAAAAGAGTTAACCCAGAAATTTCAAAAGTTGAGATCGCGGATGAATTTAAATTCAACATGACTAAAGAAGAATTTATCGAAAAGGTGGAGCAAGTGAAAAGATATATCATAAATGGTGACATCTTCCAAGCCGTGATCTCGCAAAGAGGTGAGAGAAAAATTGAAGGCGATCCGTTCGATATCTACAGAATGCTTAGAGTTGTAAATCCATCGCCATATATGTATTTTTTAAATATGGAAGACCTTAAAATTATAGGTTCGTCTCCCGAACTTTTAGTCAGAGTTGAAAATAAAATCGTTGAAACAAGACCAATAGCAGGAACCAGAAGAAGAGGAAAATCGCCCGAGGAAGATGTTAAACTTGAAGCAGAGCTTTTAAATGATGAAAAAGAAAAAGCTGAACACTTAATGCTTGTTGACCTTGGTAGAAATGACATTGGAAAAATAAGCTATTTTGGAACAGTTAAAGTTGATCAATTTATGATCGTTGAAAAATATTCACATGTTATGCACATTGTTAGCAACATAAGTGGCAAGCTAAGAGACGATGTGTCTCCAATAGAGGCGCTTTATGCGTGTTTCCCAGCTGGAACCGTAACCGGTGCCCCGAAGATAAGAGCTATGGAGATAATAGCAGAGCTTGAGCCAACAAAAAGAGGAATTTACGGCGGAGCAATCGGATATATTGATTTTTCTGGGAACATCGATTCATGTATAGCCATAAGAACTATTGTAATGAAAGGAAACAAGGCATTTTTCCAAGCTGGCGCCGGCATCGTCTACGACTCAATACCAGAACGAGAATATCAGGAAACACTCGATAAACTTGCAGCGACATTTAAAGCAGTTGAATTGTTAAGTGAAAATCAAATTTAAACCGCCATGATTTTAGTTATCGATAATTACGACTCGTTTACATATAACCTCGTCCAGTATCTTGGAGAACTTGGCGTTGAAATGGAAGTTGCAAGAAATGATGCCATAACAATTGACGAAATAAAACAAATGAAGCCTGATGCTATAGTTATTTCACCAGGACCATGCACTCCTTATGAAGCTGGAATTTCAATCGATGTGATAAAACAATTTCATAAATCAGTTCCAATCCTTGGCGTTTGCCTTGGACATCAGGCAATCGGGGTAGCATTTGGTGGAAAAGTTATAAAAGCACCTACCGTGATGCATGGAAAAGTTTCCGAGATCTACCACAATAATTCATCTATATTTTCAGGCTTGCCTAATCCATTTAAAGCAACTCGTTATCATTCGCTAATTGTAGATAAAAATACATTGCCTGAGTCGCTTGAAGTAACTGCATGGACAAAAGATGGAATTATAATGGGGTTAAAGCATAAAGAATTCCCAACATTTGGAGTTCAATTCCATCCCGAATCAATTATGACGGAATTTGGTAAAGAAATTTTAAAGAATTTTATCTACCGCAAATTTTGAGTTAAACAAATTTTAATAAAAACATGACCGATAAAATTCTAAGGGATGAACAGATATGGCTTGAAAGTAGGCAAAGAGATATATGGAGAATTTTTAGAATAATGGCTGAATTTGTTGAAGGTTTTGACCTGATGACAAAGCTTGGACCTTGTGTTTCAATTTTTGGCTCCGCACGAACAAAACCGGGACATAGATATTACGAAATGGCTCGCGAGGTTGCAAAAGAACTTGTAAAATCTGGATTTGGAATAATAACGGGAGGCGGACCCGGAATTATGGAAGCAGCAAATCTTGGAGCAAAAGAAGCTGGTGGTTTATCCGTTGGGATTAACATTGAACTCCCACTCGAACAAAAATTTAACCCGTATGTTGACATTGGGATTGAGTTTAGACATTTTTTCGTAAGGAAGGTTATGTTTGTAAAATACGCACAAGGTTTTGTTGTTCTACCAGGCGGTTTCGGGACACTTGACGAATTTTTCGAAGCTGTGACATTAATCCAAACTGGAAAAACAACCCGATTTCCGGTCGTTCTTATGGGAAGTGAATATTGGGAGGATTTAATAAAATGGCTTAGAAACAAAGTTCTCGCTGAGGGAAATATATCACCTGAGGATATGAATATATTTGAACTTACAGACGATCCGAAAGAGGCAGCAAGAATAATAACCGAATTTTATCAAGAAAATGTTATTTCGCCAAACTTTTAAGACCAAACTTTTTAACTTTTAGATTTCTATGCTTCGCCTTGAGAATTTAACTAAAAAATTCGGTGATTTTGTTGCGGTTGATAATTTAACTCTTGAGGTTAAATCTGGTGAATTTTTTGGTTTTCTTGGTCCAAATGGTGCCGGCAAGACAACAACCATAAAAATGATCGCTGGCTTAATCCAACCAACAAGCGGAAAAATTTTTATCTGTGGCATTGATGCGTTAAAAGAACCTGAAAGAGCAAAAAATTGTCTCGCCTATGTTCCGGATCAACCGTATATGTATGATAAATTAACAGGTCGCGAATTTTTATACTTTATTGGTGGGCTTTTCAAAATGGACAAAAAGGAAATAAAAGATAAAATTGATTTTTGGGCTCGACACTTTGAAATTGAAAAATGGATAGATAGAAGGATTGAGGAATACTCGCAAGGAATGAAACAACGCGTCATAATTGCATCTGCATTGCTTCACGACCCGAAAGTGATAGTAATTGATGAACCAATGATTGGGCTCGACCCGAGAAGCGCAAGAATTGTAAAAGATACCTTGAAACAGAGATCAAAGGAAGGTGTGACAATTTTCATGTCAACCCACTCACTTGAAGTTGCTGAAGAGCTCTGCGATACAATTGGAATTATAAAAGATGGCAAATTAATTGCAAAGTTTGACACTGAAGATATTCAAAAATTTAAGCAAAGCCGAGACGGAAGATTTGAGTCCATCTTCATTGAACTAACGAAAAGCGAAAGTTAAAAATGCGGGAAATTTTTTTAATCTTAAAATTCAAACTTCTCTTTATTTTTAAAACCGCTCTTGATTCAAAGTGGGGTGCTGTTTTAAAAGAAATCGCCTCAGTAGCTGTTTTCACCGGGTTTGCGCTATCAACCTTCATTTCTTCGAACTATGCGACTGCATATCTTTTATCTGAGGCTAAAATTGGACTTTTTCTTTTCCATAGAATTTTATCAATGTTGCTCTTCATCCTGTTTGTCCTCGTCAGTTTGGGAAATATTATCGTTGCATATTCTACACTTTACAAGAGTAAAGATATTGAATTTTTCCTCACAACGCCGATAAAACCGATAAAAATTTACATCGTTAAGTTCCTTGACAATTTCTTTTATAGTTCGTCAACCATGTTCATTTTTATTTTTTCAATTTTGCTTGGCTACGGGAGCTATCTTGGAAAGCCATTTCACTTTTACCTTTTTTCATTCTTTGGCGTTATAGTTCCATTTATGCTTATGTCTGCATCCCTCAGCATAATAATTCTGATGCTAATTTTAAAACTGTCCAAGAAAATTGATATAAGAAGGCTTATTTTGCTTGCTGGTTTAATTTACGCGGTTGGTGTTTATCTTTACTTTAAGAGCACAAATCCAACGAAACTGTTCACAGAGGTAATGAAATATTATCCATACATTGATCAATATTTCGCGCAGCTTGATCCGTCACTTGCTCTTTACCTTCCCAACCATTGGGTTGCTGAGATATTTTATTTTAGTGTGCGCGGAAACTCTGAGATGGTTTTGAAATACTTTCTAATTTTAATTTCTGCAACTATTGGAATGCTGTTGATCAATTTCAGCGTTGCACGAAAACTTTACTTTGAAACACTTTTCATCGCGTTTGATTTGAAAAATAAGTTCAGGAAAAAATTTGAGCCCGAATTCCTGAAGTTTGAGAAAAAATCAATATTTCACCCGCAGATGGAGGTTCTCATGAAGCGAGATTTAAAAATGTTTCTAAGGGAACCAAGTCAATGGGTTCACTTTTTGATAATGGTTTTGCTTGTTTTGATATTCGTTTGGAGTTTGATCAATATGCGATTTTACAGGGTTGAAACCCAGCTTTTATCCCTTGCTTTTATATCCATCTTTTCATTCAATATCTTTTTGATCGCCTCAATCGTAATTCGCTTTGTTTATCCTTTAATCTCCCTTGAAGGTATGAGCTACTGGACCATCAGGTCATCCCCACTTAAATTGACACGGCTTTACATTCACAAATTTATAATTTCATTCTTTCCAATTTTGATAGTTTCCGAAGCAATATCATATTTTTCTGTTTTTCCATTTGGCAAAGATCGAAATATTGGAATTTTAATGGCGATCGTTTCACTCTTCATTGCGTTAACCTATGTGTCGCTTGGACTTGGGATGGGAGGATATTTTGCAAATTACGCTGAAAAGAGCCCAGTTCGTATAGCCTCGTCAAGGGGAGCAACGATTACGCTTTTGCTTGGACTTGTGCTAATTTCAATTTTTATGGGGATTATATTCGTCCCAATAACTTTTTATTTCCAATCTTTAAAATTTAACACTGAATTTTTCAAATCGGCAATTGTTGGGGTATTTCTTACATCGATTGCCATTTCGGTGCCATTCAACTTGCTCGGTTTAAGAAGCATGAAAAGGGACTTTTGAGAAGATCAGGGAGAAACTTGAAAGAAAAAATTTTTATTTGTATATTTAAAATGCGCTTGCGCCCGTAGCTCAACTGGATAGAGCGTCTGGCTA
>JBKBWH010000082.1:0-7471 GCA_046289115.1 Candidatus Kryptonium sp. | reverse complement strand
CTTCAAATACTCAAAATTTAAACTTATCCCGTGCTCGGCAAAAACGATGGCGATCCCAACAAAACTTAACACAACACCAAAAACCTTATAAAAATTTACTTTCTCTCTCAAAAACATTGCCGAAAAGATAAGTGCAAAAATCGGCGTCATAGCATAAATCAGCGAAGCATTCGCAGGAGTTGTATATTTTATGCCAAAAATAAAAGCAAACTGATTTAACGGCACAGAGAGAATCCCAAGTATAAAAAATTTTAACCTATCAACGGGATCAACCTTTATCCGCCTGTATTTCGAGAAATAAATTATAAACCAAAACCCAATCCCTGCAATCCCAGATCTTAAAAGCGTAAGCGCAAATGGAGAGATCTCTTTTACAACCGCTTTTGCAATTATATGAGTTAAACTTGCTATCAATGTCTGTATAGTGAGCCAAAAATAAACCATCCCAAGTTATCATTCATTTTCAAATAAATCCAAAACCTCACTACAACTTCCGATAAAAGCACCTTCGTCTAAAGCAAACTTAACAAACTCCTCATAAACAAAATCCCATCCTTTGAAATCAAACTCATCATAGACCGAATTGTGAAACAGAACAGTCATCACTCCACCAAAATATTTAACAACTTCAACGAGTTTTAAAATCTCTTTTAAAATATCGCCAACCCCAGCTGAACTTCTCCCATATTGATAAACCGAATCCATGAACACAAGCGGAATTTCATAAATCCCAAGCTCAACATTATTCCGTACATCATAAATTTTATATGGAAATAGATAACCGCTTCTGAAACCATAGCGTAAGTTAAAACCAAGCGTTGAATCATATTTAAAACCAAGCCTGATGTGAATTAATGGCGTTTTTTCGAAATCATACCTCAAGTAATGCTGTCTCACCCCATCAATTTTTAATCCAGTGAGATTTTCAAGTTTTATTTTTTCATCCTCCATCAGCTCAATTTTATCAAACGCATCAAAACTTGGATGAAGCCCTATTTCAAAATTTGAATTTATCAACTCACCGACAAAACCACTCATAAATTTGTCCCATTTATACTTTGCATCATACTTTGATTTCCCACCCGACTTAAAGAAAAATGTTGACCTAACACCAAGCGATTTTTCAAACTCAAAAATTTTCTTCATTCCATCACGATACGGATCCATCCCCTTTGCATAAAAGTAAAGAAATTTAGCAAACCTTTCACGTCTTGCTTGAATGTCCTCATGTCCCATCACAAACTTATTCATAACCTCGTTGTAAATGCCAAACACAGACCACTTCTTTAAAACATCGACATCATGAGTTAAACAAACCGCAAAATCCGCCACTTTCCACTTTCTTTTGTTGATGATGAAGCCACTTTTTTCAATTAAATACTTCAAGATATAAAAGTAAAAATTCACCACAGGGAAATTTGCCAAGCCAAGTTTGACGAGCAAATTTTCTTCATCAGGAAAACGCCCGAAGTTATCTTTTTTGTTTTTAACCCTCTCATCCCAAGATGAAAGAAAATAAAACGCGCACGACAAAAGATCGAAATTTATAACGCAGCCATCCTCAAGATCAAAAACTGGTTCACCTGTTTTAAAAAATATCGGGAGGCTAAATCCATCAAACTCCTTTGGAACTAACGGCACTGATAAATTAACAAAGTGAATCGTGGCAAGATCGTAAACCTCATCATACGCTTTCCCCCTTTCAAAAATCTCAATTGCCCGCTCGCTTCTTTTTATAAAAATCACATTGTCGCTGCGCCTGAAATCTTTTCCATAAAAGAGCAATAAATCATCTTCTGAAACCTCATCTGGAGAATCTATAAATGTTAAATCAATTTTGTAAGCGAGCGAAAAGTTTCTAAGAACATACTTAACTCTTTCTCTATGCGAATTAACTTCAACATCGATAAAAACTTTTAGCCCCATAAAATTACTCTCTCATTTAACGCTTACACCACTTAAAGAGACGAAGTCGTAAAGTGGAAATCTCTTACACAATTCTTTGACCTGTTCCCGCACTTCTCTATAAACATTTTCATTCCCGATATTTGAGATGACTTTATCAATAAGTTCAGCTATATATTCCATTTCTGCTTCACCCATTCCGCGCGTCGTCAATGCAGGTGTCCCAAGTCGAATTCCGCTTGTCACAAGTGGACTTTTATCATCAAATGGAACCATGTTTTTATTCACCGTGATCCCCGCAAGTTCAAGGGCTTTTTCTGCATCCTTTCCTGTAATGCCTTTATTTCGCAAGTCAATTAGAACAAGATGATTATCAGTGCCTCCAGAAACAAGGTTATACCCCAACTGAATCAGTTTGTTTGCAAGAGCTTTCGCATTTTTTATAATCTGCTTTGAATATTCTTTAAACTCTGGTTTTAAAGCCTCTCCAAAAGCAACAGCTTTAGCTGCAATTACATGCATCAATGGTCCACCTTGTATCCCAGGCATGACAGTTCCATCAATTATCTCGGATAACATTCTAAGACGATCTCCCTTTGGGGTTTTAATTCCAAACGGATTTTCTCTATCTTTATACATCAAAATTAAACCACCTCGTGGTCCCCGCAATGTTTTATGCGTCGTTGATGTAACTATATCACAATAAGGTAAAGGATTTTTTAATAATCCTGAAGCTATCAATCCTGCGGGGTGAGCGATGTCCGCCATAAGATAAGCACCAACTTTATCCGCAATTTCTCTAAAGGCTTGATAATCGTAATCCCTTGGGTATGCACTTGCTCCAACAACTATCATCTTTGGTTTTTCGCGCTTTGCTATATCTTCAACCTCATTCATATCTATCATACCAGTGTCCTTTGACACTCCATAAAAAACAGCTCGATAAAGTTTGCCCGAAAAATTAACTGGCGAGCCATGTGTTAGATGTCCGCCATGAGCCAGGTTTAAACCCATAATTGTATCACCGGGCTGTAAAAAAGTAAAATACGCTGCCATATTTGCCTGGCTTCCCGAATGCGGTTGAACATTTGCATACTCGCAATTGAAAAGTTTCTTAACCCGCTCGCGAGCGATGTTTTCAGCTATATCGACAAATTCGCATCCACCGTAATATCTTCTGCCGGGATAACCTTCCGCATATTTATTTGTCATAACAGAACCCATTGCCTCAAGGACAGCCCTTGAGACGAAATTTTCGCTGGCTATAAGCTCAAGCGTATAATTTTGTCTTTCAACTTCGCCAACGATTGCGTTATAAATCTCTGGATCTTGGTTTTTAAGCGAGAGCATTTTTATTGCCTAAGCTTTTTGTTCTAAATTAAAGATAACATCTCTTTTTCGCTTCAAACTTTAACCAATCTCTAAAATCTGGATGGGCAATTTCAATCAATGCTTTCGCCCTTTCCCTTATGCTTTTACCATGAAGATAAGCAATGCCATATTCAGTGACAACATAATGAACATCCCCTCTTGATGTAACGACGCCTGCGCCTTCCGACAAAGTCGGCACAATCCTTGAGACTGTACCATTCTTCGCAGTTGATGGTAAAGCAATTATTGGTTTCCCACCCTTTGAACGAGCGGCACCACGAATGAAATCAACTTGCCCACCTATGCCACTGTAAATTTTATATCCAATTGAATCAGAACAAACTTGTCCAGTTAAATCAACTTGTAATGCGGAATTTATAGCTACCATTTTCTCATTTTGACTTATGATAAATGGGTCGTTAACATAATCCGATGGATGGAACTCGAAAAGTGGATTGTTATCAATAAAATCAAAAAGCTTCTTAGTTCCAAGAACGAAGCTCGCTATAACTTTACCTCTATGTAAAGTTTTTTTCTCATTGTTCACCACGCCTGATTCTATAAGCGGAAGCAAACCATCACTAAACATTTCCGTATGAATTCCAAGATCTTTTTTATCCCTCATAAAAAGCAAAACCGCATCTGGAATACCACCTATCCCCATCTGCAAAGTTGAGCCGTTTTCGATCAACTCGGCGATATAACCGGCGATTTTTCTATGAAGGTCTGTTATCTCTTCCTTTGGGAGCTCAAAAAGTGGTCTATCAGATTCAACAAAATAATGAATTTTACTAACATGGATGAAACTATCACCAAGAGCCCTCGGCATATTAGAGTTAACTTCGGCGATGACAATTCTCGCTGTTTCGGCAGCTGCTTTAGTACATTCAACGCCGACGCCAAAACTACAAAAACCATATTCATCCGGGGGAGAGACAGTTATTAACGCAACATTAATTTTATATTCCCCACTATAAAATAGCTTCGGTATTTCAGAAAGAAAAATCGGGACAAATTCAGCTCTGCCGTCATTTACTGCATCCCTGACATTCGGACCGGTGAAAAATGCGCGGTGTTTAAAATGTCCCTGCATTTCAGGATTTACATAGGGAGCTTCACCAAATGTTAAAATATGTGCTATTTCAACATTTTCAAGTTCATCTTTTCTTGCAACGAGCGCCTTTAGTAGAGGTTCTGGAGTAGCACATCCTGGGTGAACCCAAACTTTATCCCCAGATTTTATAGCTTTTACCGCTTCTTCAGCTGTAACAATTCTTTCTTTAAAGTGCTTCATCCAGCTCATAGCAGTTCTTCAATTTTTTTATATTTAAGTTTGAAAATTTCCGCTATATTTTTATTAGTGCAATAGCCAGCATGTGTGTAAACACCCTTGCTAAAATAAGGATTTTCCTTGACCACCTGTGGAAAACCTTTTTCAGCGATTTCAAGTATATAAGGTAAACTCACATTGGTAAGCGCATATGTTGCCGTTCTCGCAACATTTGAAGCCATATTCGGAACACAATAATGTATCACCCCATGTTTTACAAAAACAGGATTTGCAATCGTCGTAGGTCTGCTGGTCTCAACACAACCGCCCTGGTCTATTGAGACATCAATTATTACCGAGCCCGGCTTCATCTTTTTAACCATTTCCTCCGTCACAAGTTTAGGAGTTAAAGCACCATGAATTAACACGGCACCTATTAATACATCGGCAAACTGAACTGCTTTTTCAATGTTATAAACGCTTGCGATTGCGGTTTCAACTCTTTTGTCAAACAACTTCTCAACTTCTCTTAGTTTGTCGATGTTATTATCCAGAACCATAACATGTGCCCCAAGCCCAAGAGCTGCTCTTATCGCATTTTGTCCGACAACCCCAGCACCAAGTATCACAACAGTTGCAGGAGGAACACCCGGAATCCCACCTAAAATTATACCCCGACCTCCATCTTCATTTTGTAGATATCTTGCTGCAACTACAATTGCCATCTGCCCTGCAATTTCGCTCATCGCCTGAAGTATAGGAAGGCGTCCGTCGGGAAGCTCAATTATTTCATATCCAATCGCCGTGATTTTCCTTTCAAGCAAAATATCAATAAGTTTCCTGGGTGCAACCGCAAGATGTAGAAAACCAAATAAAATATGACCTTCGCATAAATAATCGTAGTCCTCCTCGGTTGGTCGTGAAACTTTTACTATCATTTGAGACCTTTTATAAACTTCCTCCCGTGAAAAAACAATTTTTCCGCCCATCTTTTCATATTCAATATCACTAAAACCGCTATATTCCCCAGCTGATGTTTCCACATAAACCTCATGCCCCTGGTCGACAAGTGCTTTTACCCCCGCTGGTGTAAGAGATACTCTTCTTTCCAAAATTTTTTGAGCATCTCTACTTTCCTTAGGTATTCCGATGTTCATTGTTCTACTAATTTTCTTTTTACTCTTTTCTTTACAAATATACTAAAAAGTTTTCGCATTCCGAAGACAACCCAAGGCACAACCAAATTGATTTTATTGGCAACTTTGAATATATTTTTACCTGTATTCAAAATTAAACAGAGAATTTTAATGAAACATGATGAGCTGGTTAAACTCGCTCTTGAGGCAAAAAAATTTGCTTACGCTCCATACTCAAAATTTAAAGTTGGGGCAGCTATCCTGACCGAAGATGGGGAAGTTTTTACAGGTTGCAACATTGAGAACAGCTCATATTCATTAACAATTTGTGCCGAAAGGGTTGCAATTTTTAAAGCATATTCAATGGGGAAAAGAAAGTTTAAATCAATCGCAATTGTCTCCGATTCAAAAAATTATATATCGCCTTGCGGCGCATGTAGACAAGTATTGATGGATTTAGCTGGAGAAGAACTTGAGGTCATCTTAACAAACTCAAAAGGGAAGAAAAAAATTTTAAAATTAAAAGAGTTGCTTCCGTTTCCTTTCGGTTCAAAAGATCTTAAAACAAAAGGGAGAACAACCTATGGACATCACAGAGTTTGAAAAAGTCCCACAGGGTTCAAAAGGAACAGGCTGGATAGAAGTCATAGCTGGAAGTATGTTCAGCGGAAAAACAGAAGAACTAATAAGAAGGATACGCAGAGCTCAAATTGCTAAACTAAAAGTTGCCGTGTTCAAACCAAGAATTGACACAAGATATAGCACTGATAGAATTGTTTCACACAGCGATATATCAATTCCATCAATGGTAGTTGATAACGCAAAACAAATTCTTGAACTCGCAAAAGATGCCCAAGTTGTCGGGATCGATGAGGCTCAATTCTTTGATATGGATTTAGTTGATGTATGTGAACAACTCGCTAACGAAGGCAAAAGAGTAATCGTTGCTGGGCTTGATCAAGATTACCGAGGAAAACCTTTCGAGCCAATGCCACAACTTCTTGCAATTGCTGAATATATAACGAAAACACACGCCATTTGCGTTGTATGCGGTAACCCAGCCAGCAAAACGCAAAGGAAAATAAAAGCTGGAGAAAGAATAGTTGTTGGAGCATCTGACATTTACGAGGCAAGATGTAGAAAATGTTTTGAACCCCCTGAGGAATAAAAAACTAACGGAGAAAGCATCTAATGAAACTACTTTCCCTTCTTAATGGCATATTGGGGATGGCAGTTATAATAGGAATAGCATTCCTTATCTCAAACAACAAAAAAAGAGTTAACTGGAGACTTGTCATTTCAGGACTTTTTATTCAAATAACTTTTGCTGTTTTTATTTTGAAAGGTCGTGAACTTGCTAATTTATGGGCACCGCTTGGCTGGCCTAAAATTTTGTTTGAGTGGATAAGTAAAGCTTTCGTCGTCATCCTCGGCTTCACAATTGAAGGAGCAAAATTTGTCTTTGGAGATTTAGCCATCAGCCCAGGACAAAACAATTCACTTGGATTCTTCTTCGCCTTCCAAGTTTTACCAACAATCATATTCTTTTCATCTCTGATGTCTGTGCTTTATTTTCTTGGAATTATGCAACGGGTTGTTCAAGCAATGGCTTGGATTATGCTTCGACTTATGGGAACAAGCGGAGCTGAAAGTTTATCCTGCACTGCAAATATATTTGTTGGTCAAACTGAAGCACCACTGATGGTCAGACCATTTATAGCGATGATGACGATGTCAGAACTTCTCGCGGTGATGGTTGGTGGGATGGCTACAATAGCAGGTGGGGTTA
>JBKBWH010000081.1:0-7538 GCA_046289115.1 Candidatus Kryptonium sp. | reverse complement strand
GAGGAGAGAGATTCCAACTATTGAAGTTAGAGAATTTCCAACTATTCAACCTCAAGCAACGCTTAAAGAGCCGGAGCAGGTTGCAGTTGAGACAATTCAACAGGTTAGCGAGGAAGAGCTTGAATCTGAAAGAGTAAAAAAGGAGCAAATTAAAGAAAAGGTAAAGAACTATATTCATGAAGATTCTGAACAAGCAGCAAGGTTAATTAAAGTTTGGCTACTTGAGGAGGAAAGGCAAAAATGGCAAAGGCGTTAAATTTAAAATATGAGAATTTGACGGGCAAGCAAAAAGCGGCGATTTTACTCCTTGCGCTTGATGTTGAAACCGCGTCAAAAGTTTTTCGCTATCTTGAGCCTCAGGAAATGGAACAACTCGCCATAGAAATTTCTTCGTTGGAAGGGATTCCCTCATCTGTCGTTCAAGCTGTTATTGATGAATTTTTTCAAATGATGAAGGCGCAGGAATATATCATTGTTGGCGGGTTTGAGTATGCGAAAACATTACTTGAGAAATCACTTGGTTCACAGAAAGCATCGGAGATAGTTGAAAAGGTTCACAGCATGACTCAAATAAAAGGATTTTCGGCGTTAAAGAAAGCAGATGCAACGCAGCTTGCAAATTTTCTCCAAAAGGAACATCCGCAGACGATAGCTTTGGTTCTCTCTCATTTACCGCTTGAGCAAACTGCAAAGGTTATAAGTCAATTTCCCGAAGATTTGAGGGTTGAAGTTGTATATAGAATTGCGAAACTTGGGAAGATCTCCCCAACAATTTTAACTGAGCTTGAAAGTGTGATTGATGTTATGGCTGAGACATCTTTAAGTCAGGAAGTTAGTGCAACTGGTGGATCGAGGACAGTGGCGGCAATCCTTAACAAGGTTGGCTCACAGGAGGCAAGGGAGCTTTTGCAGAGGATAGAAGAACAAGATCCAGACCTTGCAAATGAGATAAAAAGGTTGATGTTCTTGTTTGAGGATATCATTTATATCGATGATAGAAGCATACAAAGGATTTTGCGCGAGGTTGATAAAAAGGACCTTGCGCTTGCTTTGAAGGGAGCGGATCAAAAGATAAAAGAAAAAATTTTCAAGAACATGTCGGAAAGAGCTGCAGCTATGCTGCAGGAGGAAATTCAATATATGGGTCCTGTGAGATTGCGTGAGGTTGAGGCTGCTCAGATGAGAATCGTTGAGATTATAAAACGGCTTGAAGAAAATCAGGAAATTATTATTGCGGGAAGAGGAGGTGAGGAGGACATTGTTTACTAAGAAAGTCATAAAAAATTTGTCGCCGAGAGAGAAATTTTTGTTTGAAGAATTAAAAATTGATGAGCCTGTTGAAATTGATATTTTGAAATTATCAGATGAGAATATTGAAAGCAAAATTGAGGCGATGCAAAGCGATGGAGTTGATTTTGTCCAAGATGAAAAGAACAACATTGAAGCAATGATAGCGCAAATCAAAAATGAATACGAGATGAAAATTGCGGAGGCATATCAAAAAGGTTTTAAAGACGCGGAGAAAATTTTAAGAGAAAAAATAAATGATGAATTGAGAGAGCATATTGCCATTTTTGCTCAGCTTTTAAAAAATTTTTGTGACGAGGTTGAATCGCTTGGGACAAAAATTGAGAATTTCGTTTTTTCACTTGCCATTAAAATTGCCGAGAAAATTGTCAAAAGAGAAATTGAAAAGAATAATGATTTTGTATTGAATCAGGTAAAGGAGGCGGTGAAAAGGGTTGTTGGCGTTGAAAAAGTAAAACTTAGAATTAATCCTGAAGATGAAAAACTTATAAGAGAGTTAAAACCAGAGCTTTTGCAAATGCTTGATTCAACAAGCGAGGTTATCATTGAAACAGACCCAGGGATTGAAAGGGGTGGTTGTGTGGTTGAAAGCGAGCTTGGAAATGTTGATTCGAGAATTTCAACGCAATTTTCATTAATTGAAAACTTACTTGGTTGAGGTTGTGAAGCGATGCTAAATCTTGAAGCGAGGATGAAGAAATATCTTGACAGGATCGAGCACCTTGATTTAGTCAAAGTTAATGGAAGAGTAACGCAGGTTATTGGTCTTGTAATTGAATCGATTGGTCCGTCGGCTTCGCTTGGTGAGGTGTGTGCTATTAAGTCAAGAAACGATGAAACGATTTGTCTTGCGGAGGTGGTTGGGTTTAAAAATAATCGCGTTCTTTCGATGGCGCTTGGTGATATAAATAAGATAAGTCCGGGAAGTGAAATAGTTGCGATGGGGAAGACATTTTCAATTCCGGTTGGGCGAAAGCTTCTCGGTAGAGTTATAGATGGGCTTGGACATCCAATTGATGGCAAGGGTTGGATTGAAGCAGATGAGATAAGGTCAATTTATAATCAACCGCCAGCGCCACTTGAAAGGAGCAGGATAACTCAACCCATAGCTACAGGCATAAGGGCTATAGATTCGCTCCTTACATGTGGGAAAGGTCAAAGAGTTGGAATTTTTGCGGGAAGCGGGGTTGGCAAAAGCACACTTATGGGAATGATTGCGAGACATTCAAATGCGGATGTAAATGTAATTGCTTTAATTGGTGAACGAGGCAGAGAGGTTAGAGATTTCATTGAGAAGGAGCTTGGCGATTCAGGTCTTTCGAAAAGTGTTGTTGTGGTTGCAACAAGTGATAAGCCACCGCTTATAAGGGTTAAAGCTGCGCTTGTTGCAACTGCAATCGCGGAATATTTTAGAGATCAAGGATTTGATGTAATGTTTATGATGGATTCACTCACTCGCGTTGCAATGGCTCAGCGTGAAGTTGGGCTTGCGATAGGCGAACCACCTACGACAAAGGGTTATACTCCATCCGTCTTTGCATTGCTTCCGAGGCTTGTTGAACGTGCTGGAACTTCTTCAAAGGGGAGCATTACGGCGCTTTACACAGTTCTTGTTGAAGGAGATGATTTCAATGAACCCATTGCTGATTTTTCAAGGTCAATACTTGATGGACACATTGTGCTTTCGCGAAAACTTGCAAATATGGGACATTATCCAGCTATCGAGCCACTGGAGAGTATAAGTAGGCTTATGCCAGATATAGTTAGCCCTGAGCACAAAAAGTCAGCAGAGAAAATAATAGACATACTTGCAACATACAGGGAAGCAGAGGATTTAATAAACATTGGGGCTTATGTTCGAGGGAGTAATCCAAAAATTGATAAGGCGTTGCAGATGATCGAAAAAATAAGAGAGTTTTTAAGGCAAGATATGAAGGAGAAAGCGGAGTTTGAAGATTCGGTTAATCGTTTAGTTGAACTTGCAAAATTAATTTAAGGTGAAGAGATGCCTCGTTTCAAACTTGATCCAGTTTTGAAGGTTCGTCAAGTTCAGGAGAAAAAGTATAAAAAGGACCTTTCTGAAATTAAAGTAATTCGTGAAAAAGCCGAAAAATTGTTAGAAGACCTTGAAGCTGAAAAGATGCAACAAATGGAAAATATGGAGGTTGATGAAAAGATTAAAGCGATTGATTTGCAAATTCAATATGCTTATTTAAACGCAGTTGCTGAACAGGTTGAAAGACAGAAAAGTGTGCTTGAGAAGGTTTTGAAAGAGGAAGAGAGAAGGCGTGATATTTTGATAAAGACGAATCAGAATAAGCGCATGATTGAAAAATTGAAGCAAAAATTTAACGATCAACTTTTAAAAGACTTTCAAAAGAAAGAGCAAACACTTTTGGATTCCATCTCATATAGAACAATGTCTAACAGGTAAAAAATGGAAAAAACGATTTTGGGCTATATACTCGGTTTTGTTTTCTCTTTTGTGACGATTTTTGAGGGCATGTATGTTCTTTCAAAGTTTTATCCTGAGCTTTTTAGACCAATTCCAAAATCGAACTATGTTTTAGCTGTGGTTGATTCGGTTAAACTTAAAGATGATTCACTTGGCGTTATGTGGGAGGATACAAGTTCAATTGGACTTGAATATGTTGAAGCATATAAACTTGACAGTTTGAAAAGTTTATATAACGAAACAGTTGCTGAATTAAAAAGGTATAAAGATAGTGTTGTTGTTCTTAACAAGATAATTAATGGGCTTAAGGCTGAGGTGAGGGAAAGGGATTTGATTGTTGAAAAGCTGCAACGCCAAATTTTAAATCAGCAAGATGATAAAATCAAAGCTATGGCAAAAATTTACGAGTCGATGGAGCCAGAAGCAGCTGCAAGAATTCTGGAGAATATGCCTGAAAGTGAAGCTCTTCAAATTATTTTAAATATGCAGAGGCGTCAAGCTGCAAAGATACTCTCTGAGATTAGCGCAACAAAAGCCAGTAAACTTTCGAAGTTGAAATGAAGTTAAGTTTAATCGACATACTAAACAATTTAGGTTTAAATCAAACTGAGCAAAACGGAATTTTTTATAAAAAAGCAACGACAAATTTTAGTGATATCCTTGGGCTTTTCCTGGCTCAGTTTTTTGCAAACGTTAAAACGGAAAATTTTGAATCGATTTGTTTTCCACAAGGGGGGAAATCCCTGGATCAATTTTGTTCTGAGCCCATTCCTCAAAGCGAGGATAGGAAAGAGGCTTTAGAATTGCAGGCGCTGATTTTATTTAAGCTAAATCCCAATCCTCAGATGGCAAAGCAACTTAATGCTTTCATGTCTAATCAGGAATCAGGAGAAGTTGGGGTGAGTTCAAATTCTACTCTTGAGCCATTCTTTTCGGCGAGGGGAGGAGAAGTTTTAGAATTGCTTCAGAGTTTAAATTTGAAAGATAAAATTAATTTGAATCGGGAAATTCGCAAGTTTATTGTTAGAGGGGAGACCAAAGAAGTTGGCTTGGATGAGGCAATTCGTAAATTTGTCGTTGCAAATGGAGTTAAATATGGGGATGTAAAGGGCGGTGAAATTGATTTAAAATTAAAATCGGTCTTTAAAAAAGATGAGAAAGTTGATCTTTTAAAGTTGGAGGGGTTATCAAATGAAACTGCAGCTGAGAACGATATTAAGATTTTTAAAGCTGAGCTTGGTAGGGGTTTAAATGAGAACGATAGAATCAATGCTGAGGGGTCAATTTTTAGATCAGAGAAACCTCAATCTCAACTTAAAAATCAAGAACACAATGTGGATGTCAAGAACAAGGGAGGGGATGTTGTTTTAGCAAATTTTGAGCGTGATCAAGCCAAGAATGAGTTTGATTTACACCATGACTTTAAGAAGTTTGAACTTGGTAGCGTTAAATTTGAAAAGGTTTATGAGAAAGTTGGCAATTGGAATTTAAATTTTATTGACACTCTGGATGTTGGCGATAAAGCCAAAGTTAGAAATTTTACGATATCGGTGAAATCTCACGAGGTTCCGGATGTGGTGAGGGCTTTAGTTTCTAAAAATGGTGATTTTGTGCATCGTGAGGTTGTTTTGAGGGTTGAGCCGGAGGAAATAGGGAGAATCGTTATCAAAATTTCACAAGGTGAAAGTGGGGTGAAGATTTTGTTCGAGGTTAAAAATTTTGAGGCGAAACAGTTGATTGAATCTGGGTTTGGTAATTTAAAAGCAACTCTTGAGTCGAGCAATGTAACTCTGGAAAAGATCGGGGTATTGCTTGTAAGTGAAAATCCTAACGGCAATTATTTTGATTCTTCAAGTTCAGAGCGAGGACAGTTTTTGAAGAGGACAAGCAAAAGGAAAATTTTTGACTCTTTTGAAACCGTTAAGCTTTACGGTGGCAGTTTAATAGAAGCAATAATTTAAAAGGAGGCGGAAGCTGTGGAAAATATCAATTCAATTCCAAACTTTAAGGGCATCCCATCGATCGGAAGCAGCGTTCAGGGTTCTGATAAAGTGATCCTTGGGAAGGATGATTTTTTGAAACTTTTGATAACGCAACTCAGTTATCAAGATCCACTGAATCCAATTCAAAGCACGGAATTTGCAAGCCAGCTTGCTCAGTTTAGTTCAGTTGAGCAACTTTACAACATCAATTCAAATCTTTTGAAAAGCATTGATGCAAGTTATGCAACAAATCGCTCAATCACGAATGCTTTGATTTCTAATTTGATTGGAAAAATGGTCACTGTTTATGGTGATTCGTTTAGGCTTGAGTCTGAAAAAGGTGTGGAATTTGGATATGAATTAAAGGGTGATGTTAAATCAATTGAGATTAAAATTCTTAATTCCTCCGGGAATGTAGTGAGAACTTTTAAGCTTGGCGAGAAAAAAGCTGGGAGATACGATTTCAAATGGGATGGAAAAGACGACTTGGGGAATTATTTACCAGCTGGCAATTACAGCGTTCGTATAGAGGCGGTCGATGAAAATGGTAAACCAGCGGTTGTGAATACTTATATCAGCGGAGTTGTTGAGGGTGTAAGATATAAAACAGATGGTGCGGTGATATTAATTGGTGGGGTTGAGTTTAGCATCGCCGATATAATTGAAATAAAGAATGGGGGTAAAAATGGCAATTGAAGTAAATGGCGTGAAGGTTCCATTTATCCCGGCTGGTGGAATTGAAGCTTTGAGAAGGGAAGGCGCAGGTGTAAAGATTCCAGAGTTTGGGGCAAGGTTTGAGGAAATTTTTAAAGGCGAGATTGAGAAATTAAAGTTTTCAAATCACGCTTTAAAACGTATGGAGGAAAGGGAGGTGAGATTAAGCGAAGATGAACTTAAACTTTTGAACGATGCCTTGTTTCGCGCGGAGCAGAAAAATACAAAAGATGTTCTAATTTTGTTAAAGGATGTTGCATTTATCGTAAATGTGAAGAACAGAACTGTTATAACGGTGGTTGATAGTGACAGCATTAAGGAGCATGTCTTTACAAATATTGATGGAGCTGTGATAATTTAAGGGGCTGGACCTCATTTTGAGGGGGCCCCGCAATCTCGCTGACCGACTGAGGCGAGATCAAAATTGAAAACAAAAATTAAAAAGGAGGTAGTTAAAATGTCATTTCTTAGATCTTTGTTCTCCGGCGTCTCTGGTTTGAGAAGTCATCAGATTATGATGGATGTAATTGGAAACAACATCTCAAACATCAACACGATCGGATTTAAGTCGGCTCGCGTCTCTTTTAGTGAAACATTTGCACAGATGCTTCGCGGGGCTACTCAACCCTCTGCAGAATCTGGTGGAACTAATCCACTTCAAGTTGGACTTGGAGTAAATGTGAGCGCAATTGACACGATCTTTACACAGGGAAATCTTGAAACCACAGGTCAGGTGACAGATCTCGCAATCCAGGGTAATGGATTTTTCATTGTGAAAAAGGGAGGAAGGAATTATTTCACTAGAGCTGGGGCATTTAGATTTGATGCAAATGGCTTCCTCGTTGATTCAGCGACGGGTGCCATTGTTCAAGGGAAGATGGCTGATCCTTCTGGCGTTGTTCCCCCTGGGGCGAAGCTTGAAGATATAAAAATTCCCTTCGGTCAAAAATCACCGGCAAAGGCAACATCGCTCATAAAACTCACAGGTAACCTTAATGCCGGTGGCATTCCAAAGGGAAATATACTTCGAAGTTCGCGGGTCTACGCGGTTGAGGATGGTAGCTCTGACATAAATGATC
>JBKBWH010000080.1:0-7591 GCA_046289115.1 Candidatus Kryptonium sp. | reverse complement strand
GACTTATGGGAGATAAAGTGGATAATGTTCCGGGGGTTCCCGGAATAGGTGAGAAAACGGCGGTTCAACTTATAAAGGAATTTGGTTCAATTGAAAATCTTATAAAAAATGTCGACAGGGTCCCGACTCAAAAAATAAAGGAAAATCTCAAAAGCTCTATAGATAAGGCGCTTCTCTCAAAAACGCTTGTCACAATAAAAACCGATGTTCCGCTTGACATAGATATTTATTCGTTGAAGGCAAGTCAGCCCAACAGAGATAAACTCGCTGAACTTTTTTATGAGCTTGAGTTCAAAAGTTTAATTAAAAAGCTTGGTCTTACTTCCGCAGTAAGGGAAGTTGAAGAGGAAAAAATTGAAGAACAGAAAAAGCCAATAAAATATAGTTCAATAAAAACCGAGCCCCATCAATATCACATAATTGGGAACATTGACGAACTAAAAGAACTTGTTGAAAAATTAAAATCAGCGGATTTAATTTCGTTTGATACAGAATCAACGGGGGTAGACCCACTTAATGCAGACCTTATCGGAATCTCATTCGCGGTAAAGCCTGGAGAGGCGTTTTATGTGCCTGTTTCTGTTGAAACAACAACCTCTGATTCTCTTTTTGAGCTGGAGAAGAAAAAGAAAACACATGGGATTGAAATTGAAACCGTTTTAAAATATGTTAAACCAGTGCTTGAAGATTCGAGAATAAAAAAGTGCGGACAAAATTTAAAATATGATATCCTCTTGATGGCTAAATATGGGGTATGGATAAGTGGGATAAACTTTGATACTATGATCGCTGGTTATATTCTCAATCCCGAAGGTTCTCACACGCTTGAGGTTCTCGCAAAGGAGTATCTTAAATATCAAGTGATACCCATTTCTCAACTTATTGGAGAGGGACGTTTTCAGAAAAAGATGAGCGAAGTTCCGGTTGAAAAAGTTGCTGAGTATGCTTGTGAAGATGCGGATGTAACTTTAAAACTTGTGGACAAACTTAAATATGAACTTGAAAAAAGGGAACAGCTTAAACTATGTGAAGAGGTTGAATTTCCGCTTGTTGAGGTTCTTGCTCATATGGAGTTTTCAGGTGTTAAGTTAGATACAGATCTGTTGAGGGAGATGAGCAAGGAACTTGATAGAATGTTGGATAATTTAACTCATGATATTTATCGACTTGCTGGGATGGAATTTAATATAAATTCACCACAGCAGCTTGCCGATGTCCTTTTTAAAAAATTAAAACTACCTCCCGTTAAAACGACTAAGACAGGTTATTCAACCGATGTTGAAGTTTTAGAAGAGCTCGCTAAGGAGCATCCGATTGCGGAGAAATTGCTTGAATATCGACAAATTCAAAAGTTAAAATCCACCTATGTTGACGCTCTTCCAAAACTGGTAAATCCGAAAACGGGAAAAGTTCACACATCATTTAATCAAACCGGAACAGCAACGGGAAGGTTATCAAGCAGCGATCCAAATCTTCAAAATATACCCATTAGAACTGAAATTGGAAGAGAGATAAGAAAAGCTTTTATCCCATCTGAACCTGACTGGTTCATAATGTCGGCTGATTATTCTCAGATAGAGCTTCGCATAATGGCTCATCTTTCTGGAGATGAAAACTTAATTTCAGCCTTTAAAAAAGGACTTGATATTCACTCTTCAACCGCAGCGAGTGTTTTCGGTGTTAGACCTGAGGATGTGAATTATGAAATGAGAAGAAAGGCAAAGGAAGTTAATTTTGGGATTATGTATGGCATAAGCCCTTATGGACTCTCACAACGACTTGGGATTCCACAGCCAGAGGCGAAAAAGATAATTGAAGTTTATTTCCAGAGGTTTCCAAAGGTAAAAGAGTATATCGATAAAACGATTTCGGAAGCGAGGCAAAAAGGTTATGTTGCTACATTGCTTGGTAGAAGAAGATATGTCCCCGATATAAATAGCAGGAATAGAACTGTTAGAGAGTTTGCGGAGCGGACAGCGATAAATATGAGAATTCAAGGAACGGCAGCTGATTTGATAAAACTTGCTATGGTTAGAATTTACAATGAGATGAAGAAGAGAAAATTTAAATCAAAGATGATTTTACAGGTTCATGATGAACTTGTTTTCGATGTTGCGCCAGATGAAGTTGAAGAGTTAAAAGGGATTGTGCTTGATAAAATGCAGAACACGCTTCAGCTTGATGTGCCTCTTGTCGTTGAACTTGGCGTAGGTAAGAATTGGTATGAGGCGCATGAATAATTTTTTTATTTTTCTACCATCACCTTACTTTTGCTTACTATTTCAGCTGTGTCAAGGGCTATGATAAGTTCCTCATTTGTTGGGACGACAAGAACTTTAACTTTTGAATCGTCCGTTGTTATAATTTTTTCCTTCTCAGGTGAGTTATTTTTATCGTCGTCGATTTTAATCCCCAGAAATTCAAGTCCTTCACAAACTTTTTTTCTTACATCTGGGCTATTTTCGCCAATTCCTGCGGTGAAAACAATAGCGTCAACTCCACCCATTGCTGCTGCATAAGCGCCTATGTATTTTTTTATGCGATAGCAGAAAACTTCAAATGCGAGTTTTGCCTTTTGGTTTCCATTTTTCATTTCACTTATTATCTCGCGCATATCGCTACTTATACCTGAAATCCCAAGAAGTCCACTGTGTTTATTTAAGAGAGCGTTTATTTCTGACATTGTTAATCCCTCTTTGCTCATTATATAAAGAATGACCGCTGGGTCTAAATCTCCTGAGCGCGTTCCCATAAGCAAACCTTCAAGCGGTGTAAATCCCATCGTCGTATCAATTGACACTCCAAATTTGACCGCGGACATACTGCAACCATTCCCAAGGTGAGCTGTTATAATTTTTAATTGTTCAATTGGAATTCCGAGGATTTCACTTGCTCTTTTTGAAACATATCTATGTGAGGTTCCGTGGAATCCGTATCTTCTGATTTTATATTTTTTGTAAAGTTCATAAGGTAAACCATAAATGAATGCGTATTCCGGCATCTTTTGGTGAAAAGCGGTATCAAATACTGCAACCTGTGGTGTATCTGGAAGAAGTCGCTTGCAAGCTAAAATCCCACGAAGGTTGTGTGGATTGTGAAGCGGAGCTAGTTCTATGTTTTCTCTTATTTTCTCAATAACTTCGTCTGTTATTAAAACCGAGCCAGAAAACGCTTCACCACCGTGAACTACCCGATGTCCTACCGCCTCAATTTCAGATTTATCTTTTATCACTCCGTGATTTTTGCTCAGCAAAATGGCGATTACATATTCAATCGCAATGTTATGATCAAGTATTTCAGCGCTTATCTTAATTGTATCTCCATCTGCCCTGACATGGGTTAAAACTGCATCGTCCATTCCTATCCTTTCAACTTGACCCTTGGCGAGAACATCTCTGGTTGAGGTTTCAATAAACTGATATTTTATCGATGAACTTCCCGAATTTAAAACAAGAACTTTCATCATCAAGATTTAGTTTAGTTTTTAATTTAAGTTCGTATGGTCAAAACTAAGGGGAGTTTAACTTGCTTCAAGTTATCTTCCTCCCATATTCGTCGTATTTAAAGAATCCTTCACCTGTTTTTTTCCCGAGCTTCCCTTCGCGAACAAGTTTTCTGAGCAAGGGGCATGGTCTATATTTTTCGCCAAGTTCTCTGTAAAGTGTTTCCATCCATGTTAGAACTTCATCAAGTCCCATTGTATCTGCCATTTCAAGTGGTCCCATTTGAAAGTTGTATCCAAGTTTCATCGCTGTATCAATTCCTTCAGCTGTTGCAATTCCTTCCATCAAGACATGCATCGCTTCATTTAACATCGGCACAATGACTCGCGTTGTTACAAAACCCGGATATTCATAAACTTCAACAACTGTTTTGCCGATTTGTTCTGCGAATGCTTTAACTTTTTTGAAGGTTTCATCGGATGTTTTAAGTGCTCTAACAAGTTCAACTAAAGGAACCTTTGGAACAGGGTTTAAAAAGTGCATCCCAATAATTTTATCAGGTCGCTTTGTTACCTCAGATATTTTTGTCAGCGAAAGTGTAGATGTATTTGAAACAAAAATAGTATGAGGTGGGCAAATTTCGTCGAGCTTTTTAAAAATTGCTTTTTTAAGTTCAAAATCTTCATCTACCGCTTCAATTACAAGTTCGCATTCCTTCACATCTTCAATGTTAGTTGTCCATTCAATTCTGGATAAAATTGATTTCTTCTCACTTTTCGTCATCGCCCATCTTTGAATTTCATAATCAAGTGTTTCTTCAAGTTTTTCTTTAGTATTGTTCAATGATTCTTCATCTTTCTCAACTGCGATGACATCAAATCCTGCTTGTGCTATCGCTTGGACGATCCCACGACCCATTACTCCAACCCCTATAACTGCAACATTTTTTATCCTCTGTGAATCATCAGAAGTTGGTTTAAATTCGCTAAATATCCCAGATTTAAGAAGCTCTTCCGAATTTTGTTTCATGCCTTGGTATTTCCGTTTTTATTTTCGTCTCAATGTTTTTAAAAAATTATGGATAATTTTAAAGTTATGCAAGGATTACAGATGGAATTATCTGCCAATGTTCGATTTCCTCTTAACAATTTTTAAATCGTGTAGCTGCGGTGCTTTTACCCTTATTTCAAGATCAAAACCTCTTGCATATCCGACGGGTCTCCATTCAAAGTTTGCTTCCCAGCAATGTAAATCTCTGTAAATGCTTATGCTTGGGACGATCAATTCCTTTCGTATAGGGTCATAGCTTCCGCTTCCCATTATCCTCCAATTTTTTGTCACATCAAATCCAAAAGTGAATCTCAAGTTTGCTGATTTTATTGTCTGGTATGGATTTATCCTGCTTAGCAAAAAATCGAAGCCAAATGAAAAGTTCCATCCAAATTCAAAGCTCGGTTTGAAGAGTTCATAATTTTTAAAAAATTCCGCTCCCGTTCCTTCAATTCCTTGCATCCTGTTAGTTTCTTGTTTCTTCCTTCCAGAGAAAGCAAATGATAAGGAAAGAGTAAAATTTGTTAATCTGGCGATTTTTCCATCGCGAATTAGTGGTTCTGTGCTATTGAATTTATAAAAATCAAACACGGAACTTGAAAAAATGTCAATGCCAGCAATCGTGGTTCGCGCGGTGACAAATAAGGGGGAAAGCTTTTTGTTCGGAGCAACGAAATTGTATGAGAAAGATAAGTTTAAGTTTAAAAGTTGATACTTCTTTGGTTGTCCGGCGGAATCGTGGGAACTCGTCTTCATTTCAAATATATTCCCGATCCCAACATTTAAAGATTGTGATTTACCAATGGGTGCACCACCAAAAATAGAGTTTTCAAAGTAGCTATATTTTACGACTTGACCCGTTGAATCAACATAAGAGCCGTAATTTCCCCAAAATGGGGATGAAAAATCAGGTTGGTATACAAGTGAAACGCTTGGCATTAAAGTGTGTCTGAAACCTGAAATACCCAAAATCTCGGGTTGCCAAATTCCGTAAAGCTTTGTTGAAATTGAGACACCGAAATTAAAATATCTTGCTTGAAAGAAACCTTTTTGAATTTTTGTTTCAACTTGCTTTGTCTCAGGATTGTAAAATTTTATAGTTCGTCTGTCGTACCAGTTTTCGTTGTAGGTAAAGAAAGGAGTCACATTAAAATATCTAACTGTCGGCGCAAGGTTAACTGATAGATTGTGTGCCATGCCGTAGCTAAATTGTTTTGTCATTGCCGTGCTTCTTCGGTTCACAAACCTTGATGAATAGCCAAAACTTAATCTTTCATGCCATTTTCCACCCGCTACACCATAAGTGCCTCCACCAAATGGGAAGACCTGAGGTAGTGAAAAGGAAATTTCAGGAAGCACTTCATCAACTGTCCCCGTGTTCAAGTTTTGAACTCTGGATGCGTTAATGGATATTGAACCGTTTATGCCTTCAATCGTTTTTGAATAGCTTACATTTGAAATCAATGTTTGTTGAAGAACATCTCTTACGGTTGTGCCGGTTGCACGAAAATAGTTGTTAGTTGAAATATTGACATTTGCACTTATCCTTGATGTTGGATCTATGGTTTGGCTATGAATTATGTTAAGTCTCCATTCTTTGCTTGATGTTTTGTCTGGGTCTCCTTCTTCACCGCTATAGAAGTTTGCAAACGCAAAACCTATTGCGCCATTAAATTTATATCTCAGTGCGTATCTGAAATCACTGGAAACTTGCCATCCACCACGCGTGTACCAATCAAATGTTGTAGCAAAGTCGGTGTAATCGCTCATAGCCCAGTAATATCCAAATCTTTTGAAGTAAAATCCAGTGTTGTATGTTTGTCCCCAGACCGGAGGTATAAATCCTGATCTTCGTCCTGATTTGTTTGGGAAAACACCAAATGGCAAAGCAAAGATGGGAACATCAGCAATGTATAAAACCACTGGTCGAGCAATAACTTTGTCGTTCACAATGATTTTCATCTCTCGTCCTTCAATATAAAAGTGCGGTTCTTCAGCATCGCATGTTGTATATCTTCCTTTATAAACAAACAAGACATCTTTATCAACCTTTTTTACTCTATCGCCATAGTAAAACGCATTTTCCATTTGGGTTGTCGCCTGTGTAATCCTTCCCTTTTGTGTTTTAAAATTATAGGCAAGTTTAAAACCGTGGTATTCCTCCCCACCATCGTTTAAAATAGGAGTTCCAATGAACTTATTGCCACTTGAGTCAGGTATGCCCGATGCTTCAAGTAATGTGCTATCAAGGTTCATTCTGATAAATCCCGACCTCAAGCGCATTATCTTGTATTTTATATCCGCATTTCCAAAAAGAAACAAGTTTCTGTTTTCAACATCGTAAATTGCAGAGTCAAGCGCTGTATATACAACGATTGTGTCTATTTCACTTTTTTTAACTTTTGCGGTGTCTACTTGTTCCTGAGCGTTTACAGTTGCGAGAAAAATCAAAAGCGCGATTATTTCAAATTTCAAACCTTTCATTTTATTGTTCGAAGAGTTTTAAAATAAAAAAGCCGTCCGCGACCATTGAAGGACGGGACGGCTGCAAGCTGGAGGTTTGGTTTAATTTAGTTTTGTTTTTGTTGAGCTCCCTGAGCTCTTTGCCCAGGGAAATTTTCTTTCCCATGATTTGATTCAAGGAAAACGCGTTCCTCACCTTCAGCTTCAATCCCGATCGATGTAACGGGCGCCTTAAGTTGTGCTTCATCAGATGGGACTGGATGCTTAGCAAGGAATTCCTTAACAAGTCGTTCGGACTTATCTTTGAAGTATTCGGATACAGAGAGAATTATCTTCTGCCTTTCTTTATCGAATTCAATTACCTTCAATGGTAGTATTTCGCCTTCTTTAAAGACAGCGTGGATATTTTTTATCTGCGTATGCCACGGGAGTAAATGTGAAATAGGGACAAAAGCGTCAACCCCATCAGGTAATTCAACAATCACACCTTTTTCAATTATTCTTACTATCTTACCCTGCGTTTCTGTTCCAACATTATAAATTTGTTCAAATTTATCCCATGGATTTGGCTGAGTCTGCTTATAGCCGAGAGTTACGCGCCTTTGCTCTTTATCTATTCCAAGTATAACAACCTC
>JBKBWH010000007.1:0-21658 GCA_046289115.1 Candidatus Kryptonium sp. | reverse complement strand
GGTTGGATTTGAAACGATGGAGGCAAGGGCAAACATTGATTTTGAAGAATCATTTGTAAGTAAGGTTTTAATTCCGAGGTCAAATTTTTGGGTTGAGGTTAGGGGCAGGGAACTTAACGGTAGTTTTGTTTCGCTTGCTGAAGGGTTAAGGGGGGTTATTGATTTAAATTTGAAGAAGTTGGGAGAAGGGGAATTTTTGTTGAGTTTAAGTGGTTCTTTGGCTGATCTTGATCTTTCGCAGGTTAGAGTTGATAAGCCACACTTTCTTAAGAGTCATATTTCGGGCGATTTTAATGCAAGGTTTAGCTTTGGAGAAGTTAGCACGATGGAGTTATTTGCGCAGTTAAATCCATCTGTTTTTGGAAATTATAAGATAAGTCGTTTGAGGTTGAACGCACGCTATTCCGGGGATAGCGAAAAGAAAAGTCTTATTGTTCAATCCAATATGTTTGATTTAAATCTTGATGGTAAGTTTAGTTTTGGTGATCTTGCGAACTCGCTTACGCATATGTTTGGGGGGATGAGTCAAGTTGTTTATGATAAGTTAAATTTCTCGGAGAGCAGGAGATTTGATTTTTCTGCGGTTAAAAATCCGGTTTATATTGAGTATAGGATAAAATTTAAAAACTTAACACCGATTTCTCTTTTTTCCATTGGTCGTCTTTTCCAGGCGACTGGGAATTTAAATGGGGTTTTCCTTGCTGATTCGCAAGGATTTTATTTTTACAACAGTTCAGAATTAAAGCAGATAAGATATATAAGCTATGAGAAGGGCAGAGTTGACACATTTAAAAGTAATGGATTTAATGGGGAGATTGAGCTAAATTATGAGGGTCAGTTGAGGTTTAAACTAAAGGGCGAGTTGAAAGATTTTGCTTCAAATGGTTTTGAAATTGATAAAGTTGGCTTGAGTCTCAATTATAATGAGCCAGAGCTATATGCTGAAGTTTTTGCAAACGGAGAAAGGTGGAATTTTGAAGCTGTTTCAATTGGGCAGTTCAGTCGCGAGGTAAATAGGTTTATTTTAAAAGGATTTGATGGGGAGGTTTACGGCAATAAAATTTCAATTTCTGACGATATAGAAATTTTTCAGAGTAAAAGCGGGATTATAATTAATCCTTCTTCTTTTGTTTTCAATGAGCAAAGAATTTACATCGGTGGGTTTATTGATAAGCAGACGCAGCAGTTGCGCATTTGGGGTGAAAATTTAGAACTTGATAGACTTATAAAGGGAAAGCTTTTCTCTGGCAAAGTTGAATTTTCATTCTTTATTTATGGGACTCATGATAAACCTAATTCAAATGTTGAAATTTTTGTGAAGGATTTCAGATATAAGAACGCGGTTCTTGGATCACTTGAATGTTTTGGAAAGGTTGAGGATGAACTTGTAAGTTTGAATATATCGCTTGTAGTGAGTGCGGGTGAGGTGAATTATAGTGCGATGAATGTTGTTCTCTCTTCTCCTGCGTGGTTTAATCCAATTGTAAGGTCAAAATACCGTGAGCCATATGTCTCTGGTAAAATAAAACTTTTTAGGTTTCCGATCGCTGTGTTTGAGCCACTTTTAGAGGGAATTTCAGATTTGAAAGGTGATATAACGGCTGAGATTGATTTGGGGGGAACTTTTGATAAGCCAAGTTTTAAGGGTGACTTTTCACTTCAAAATTGTATTTTCAAATTTAATCCAAACGGGAAATATTATCTTGTTTACGGCGTGGGGAAAATTGATTCAAATGTCATTTATGTTGAGGACTTGAATTTATGGAACAATCCGGATGATTATAGTAGTGGAGAGGTTAGGGTTAATGGGAAGATTTATTTAGGCGGGTATTCAATATCCAAAGGAGATTTTAACATTACCGGTAAATTGCTTGTTATGGATAAAGAAGGTTTTGGAACTACAGGACTTTATGGGCGTGTGATCGCTCAAACTGGTGGAAATGGATTAAGTTTAAAAATTGACACTACAGGATTTTATCTGGATGGTGAAATTTTCCTTTCAGATGTTGATGTTAATTATTTCCCGAAGCATTCCATCAGCGCTCAGCAGAGCACTGGATTTGAATATGTTTATGTCAGTTCAGTTGATACCGTAAAAGAAGAGATTACAACTGAGGAACTTGTGCATTTGAATCTTCCCGTTAAGGTAGATGAGATTCAAAATGAGGGTGCGAAAAGGCAAAGTATTTTTTCAAGGTTTAATTACGATTTGAAAATTCGCACTTTAAATGACGCCAAGCTTAACATTCTTCTCAATACTCAAACTGGGGAAGAATTTTTCGCTGAGTTTTCTGGAAATTTAAACCTTAGAAATTACTCCGGTTTAGTGCTTGCGCATGGTGTGGTGGATATACTTGACAGGTCTTATTATAACTTTTTCAAACGATTTAATGCAAAGGGTAAGATAAAATTTGTGGAGGATCTTAAAAATCCGGAACTTGATATAACAGCAGTTTATACAGGGACTCACACGGTTTTGACGGACACTTTAAGCGCTGGGAAAGTTGAGAATGTTTTGATTGAGCTTCTCATAAGTGGGACATTATCAAAACCAGTTGTTAAGATACAAATGTATATTGATGGTGAAGATTATCAAAAGGTTTATCCACACGGTGAAGTGGAATCAGATGCAATTTCATTTCTCGTGACGGGAAGATTCAAAGATGAACTTAGCAGAAGTGAGGTTGGTTTGTTTACCGAGAATCTTTGGTCTTCAACAGCTTCTGGGCTTTTGAGCGGTGTGGTTTCAGGGGTTGTGACCGATGTTTTAAGGGATGTGCTGGGCGGAGTTGTGACGGCTGCAGAATTTGGTTATTATTCTGGCTTTAAAGGTTTGAGAATAACCGGAAATATAGGTGGGGCTGTCGTTCAAATTGGGGGAGACATTTTTACCGACATTTCAAAATCAGTTGTCGTTGTTCAGTATCCATTATTTAAAAAATTTTTTGGAGGAAATTTCACAATTGAATACCAAAGGAAACCAATTCAATTTTATCAAGAGAAGGAAATTTTAAACAAATTAGGACTCTATTATAGGATAAGGCTATGAAAGAAGACTTAGAAATCTCAAAGCTCAAGGAGAGGATCTTAAAATTTTTAAAGAAAAGATCCAGACGGTCGTTTCGTTTAAAAGAAATAGCTAAGAAACTTGGTTTGATGGAGGAGTATAAAAGTGGTCTTATTAGGCGAGTTTTAATGGAGATGGTTGAGCGTGGCGAGATTGTTAAGCTTCCGAGAAATAAATATAAATTTAAACCGAATCCCAAAATTCTTGTTGGGCGATTGACTGTGAATCCAAACGGTTACGGATTTGTTGAGGTGGAAGATGAAGATAGCCAGATAGAAGAAATTTTCATCCCCCCCAGATTTATTCATACTGCGATTGATGGGGATAAGGTTGCCGTTTCAATTGTGGGGAAAGGAAAGGGTGAACTTGCAGAGGGCGAGATAGTTGATATAATTGAGCGGGGGAGAAAGATTATAACGGGTGTTCTTTCAAAAAGAAAGGGGATTTATTTCGTCGTTCCGGATGATAAGCGTTTGATTCACGATTTTTATATCGATGAGAAAAATGTGAAAAAATTTAATGCTCGTGCTGGTGATAAAGTTGCAATTGAGCTTGTCGATTGGATAGATGAAAAGTTTGCTCCGGAAGGGAGAATAGTTGAGGTGCTTGGTCGAGCTGGGGAAAACGATGCGGAAATTTTGGCGATAGCAAGAAGTTATAATTTCCCAACTCAATTTCCTGATGAGGTTCTTAAAGAAGCAGAGGAAATTCCAGATGAAATCCCAAGTTCAGAATACGCAAAAAGACTTGATCTTAGAAACTTAATTTGTTTTACAATCGATCCTGAGGATGCGAAAGATTTTGATGATGCCGTTTCACTTGAAATTTTGCCCGATGGAAAATATAGGCTTGGTGTTCATATCGCAGATGTTAGTTATTATGTTAAGGAGGGAAGCGAGATCGATCTTGAAGCGCTGAGGCGAGGAACAAGCGTTTATCTGGTTGATAGGGTGATACCGATGTTGCCTGAAAAGTTGTCAAATAATGTTTGTAGTTTAAATCCGAATGTCGATCGTCTTGCTTATTCCGTCTTTATGATTGTTAATTCAAAAGGGGTTGTTGAAAAATATTCTTTTCATAAAAGCATTATAAGAAGCAAGCGAAGGTTTACTTATGAAGAAGTCCAGAAGGTAATTGAAACTGGTGAAGGTGATTACGCTGATATAATTTCTGAAATGCATAAGTTGAGCAAAATTTTGTTAAAAAAGCGACTTCGTGAAGGAAGTCTAGATTTTGAAACGCCCGAAGTTAAATTCAAACTTGATGAAGATGGAAAACCAATTGAAATAATAAAAAAGGTTCGGCTCGATAGCCATAGGTTGATAGAAGAATTTATGTTGCTTGCCAATCAAACAGTTGCAAAGCACATCGGGAAAATGAGCAGGAAAAATCGCGAATACCCATTTATTTACAGAGTTCATGATTTGCCCGACCCCGCGAAGTTAAAAAGCCTTGCGGAGTTTGCGAGAAAGCTTGGATTTAAGTTTGAGATTGATTCAAAGCCTCTTTCAAAATCAATTCAAAAATTGCTCGCACAGGTTAAAGATACAGAGTATGAATATCTTGTGAATGACATCGCAATAAGGTCAATGGCAAAGGCAATTTATTCCGAGAAAAACATCGGACATTTCGGACTCGGTTTTAAGTATTATACCCATTTTACATCTCCGATAAGAAGATATCCCGACCTTGTCGTTCATCGTCTTCTTTACGAGTATACAGAGAAAGGAGTCGATGATAAGAGATTAAATGAGATCGCTCAAAAACTTCCGCAGATTTGTAAGCATTCCTCGGAGATGGAGATAAGAGCAATGGAGGTGGAAAGGGAATCGATCAAGTTGAAGCAAGTTGAGTATATGAAGGAGCATATCGGTAAAGTATTTGACGGCATAATCTCCGGGGTTGTTGAATTCGGCTTGTTCGTTGAGATACAAGATATACTTGTTGAAGGGCTTGTTAAAGTTAGGGATTTAACGGATGATTATTACATTTATGATGAAAATCAGTATGCATTGATAGGCAAATATACGAAAAAAGTATATAGGCTTGGAGATAAAGTTAAGGTTAGGGTTGTAAGGGTTGACGAGAGTTCAAGGGAAATTGACTTTGTTCTTCTCGGGAAAATATCTAGATAAATTTTAATGTCTAAGGTTTACATCGGGACATCGGGTTATTACTACAGGCATTGGATTGGTCGTTTTTATCCGGAGAAATTATCTCGGAGCAAGTGGCTTGAGTATTATTCGAAAGTTTTTAACACTGTTGAACTTAACACAACATTTTATCATTTGCCAAGAGCTAAAACGCTTGAAGGATGGATAAAAAATACACATATTAACTTTTTGTTTTCCGTTAAAGTCCATCAAAGCATAACTCATATCAAAAGGCTAAAAGATGTAAGAAGTGATTTTTATGGATTTATGAAGGTGATAAAACCGTTAAGAGTTTACAAGCGAATTGGCTGCATACTTCATCAATTTCCACCAACGCTTGATTATGAACCCTCTCTTTTAAAAGATTATATTGAATTGCTCCCCAAAGGATACAGACATGTTTTTGAGTTTAGAAACCCCGTGTTTTTTAATGATACAATTTTTGCGATTCTAAAGGAAAATGGGGTTGCTCTTTGCATTTCACATATGAGTGGGATTTTTGCTCCACCTATTGCTACTGCTGATTTCGTTTATTTAAGGTTTCATGGTCCTAAGGAAAGATACAGGTCGATCTACAGTCAAGAACAAATAGAAGAGTTTGCGAGGTTAATATGGAATTTTTTGTTGGAAGATAAACTCGTTTTTGCTTATTTTAATAACGATTTCAATGCGTATGCTGTTGAAAACGCAATAAGTTTAAGAGAGAGCGTTTTAAAACTTATCAATACAAAACAAAATCAAGGTTAAAAAATGAGAATGGTTAAAGTTCTGATTTTGATCCCGCTTGCGACTTTAATAGCTTTTTCCCAGATTACAGTTCTTAATTTTCTTACTGATGATGCTAAAAGGGCTATGGATTACATCACGGAGGATTACATAAGGGCAAATGTTCAGTTTTTATCGCATGATTTACTTGAGGGCAGGGGAACGGGTTCAAGGGGCGAGCTTCTTGCAGCAACATATATAGCAACGCAGTTCAAACTTTTGGGATTGGAGCCCGGTGGGGATAATGGGTCATATTTTCAGAAAGTTCCACTTTCAGGGGTGAAAACTTTTCCAGATAAAGAAATGGTTGTTAAAGGCAAAGGTAAAACGATAAAATTCAGATATTATGATGAATTCATCGCTGTTTCTGGCGTAAAGAAAAATTTTGTCTCAATAAAGGATGCTGAAGTTGTGTTTGTTGGTTATGGAATAGTTGCACCGGAACAAAATTGGGATGATTATAAAGGAGTTGATGTCTCAGGGAAGATATTGCTGATGTTAAATGACGATCCACCAGCGACCCCTGAAGAACCGAATCTTTTTGGTGGAAAAGCGAGGACTTATTATGGAAGATGGACTTACAAATATGAAATTGCAGCAAAAAAGGGAGCTCTTGGGGCTATAATAATTCACACGACCCCGTCCGCTGGCTATGGCTGGAATGTTGTGCAAAGTTCATGGACGGGTGAGGAATTTGAACTTTCAAATGACACAGAGCCAAAGATTTTGCTTAAAGGTTGGCTTACCGAGGACGCCACAAGGAGAATGCTTGCCCTTGTTGGAAAGAACCTTGATGAACTTATGAAAATGGCACAAACTCGGAGTTTTAAACCTGTTGATCTTGGTTTAAAAATTTCGTTGAATATGCGTGTGGAATTTAGAGAGCTTGTTTCGCAAAATGTAATAGGTATTTTACGCGGTGGAGATGAAAAGTTAAAAGATGAATTTATTGTTATAACATCACATCACGATCATCTTGGAATTGGGAAACCAATTGATGGAGATTCAATTTATAACGGAGCTCTTGATAATGCTTCGGGTGTGTCTGCTTTGCTTTCAATTGCGAAAGCATTTTCTGAGTTGAAAGTTAAACCACGGAGATCTGTTATGTTTATAGCTTTGACGGCTGAGGAGGCAGGACTTTTAGGTTCGAAATATTTCGCCCAAAATCCAACCGTTCCAGTTGATAAGATCATTGCAAACTTAAATGTCGATGGGATAAACATATGGGGAAAAACGAAAGATGTTGTCTTAATCGGAATGGAGAAGAGTACGCTTGGGGAAATAATAAATGAGATTGCGAATAGATACCAAGGTAAGTATGCAAAGCCGGATCAGTTCCCAGAGCTTGGTATGTTTTATAGGTCAGATCAATTTAATTTTGCGAAGGTGGGAATTCCAGCGATATACTTTGATAATGGGGTTGAATATATCGGAAAACCAGAAGATTACGGAAAAAAGGTCGTTGATGAATATATTGCGAAACATTATCATCAGCCAAGCGATGAATATAACGACGCGTGGATTCTTGATGGTGCGGTTGAAGATACAAAACTTGTCTTTATGACCGCTTATTATCTTGCCAATTCCGATGAAAAACCGGAGTGGAAACCAGATAGTGAATTTAGGTTGATAAGAGAACAGATGAAAAAATAGGATTTGAGGGACGCCTTTGCGTCCCTTTTGTTATTTGGAAATATGTTAAACGAAATGGTGATGGAGTGTGAAAAATTATATTGAGTATATTGTTTTCAAGTTTTTTGTCTTCCTTGCAAATCTTTTACCTTTCAAAATTTTCCAAAGGTTGGGGAAAGCTTTTGGAATTTTCGCATATTATTTTATTCCTTACAGGAAAAAAGTCGCTCTTGAAAACTTGCGAAAGGCATTCCCGGAGAAAGACGAAAAGACGATTAAAGAGATTCTGAAGATGGCTTATGTTAATTTATCTATAACATTTTTTGAGTTTATGAGTTTTCCAAAACTGAAAGCGGATGACCTCAAGAAAATAGCGAGGTTTGAAAATTTGAGTTATGTGTATGAAGGATTAAGCAAAGGTAAAGGTTTAATTTTAATGTCGGGGCATTTCGGAAATTGGGAGTTAAGCGCAGCTGCCACTGGGTTAGAAATTGGAAAACCTTTGAACATCATCGTTAAAACGCAGAGGAATAAACTTGTGGATAAAGAAATAAATAAGTGGAGATGCTGGTTTGGAAATAAGGTCATACCGATGGAGAAAGCATTTCGCGAGTCGTTGAAAATTTTATCTGAAGGAGGAATAATTGCGCTTCTTGCGGATCAAAGTGCACCAAAAGAAGGGCTTTATGTTAACTTTTTTGGAAGACCTGCTTCAACATTTGCAGGTCCGGCGCTTATGTCTTTAAGAACGGGTGCGCCGATTGTGATGGGTTTTGCTGTAAGGGATGGAAATTACAGCTATCGGATTATCTTTGAGAAGGTCGATTTTACACCATCTGGAAATGAAAGCGAAGATATTTTTAAACTTACACAAAGCCATACCTCACTGCTTGAAAAATATATTCAACTTTACCCCGATCACTGGCTCTGGTTTCATAGAAGATGGAAACATACGCCAACGCATAATTTAAGTCCGAAGTGATGATGAACACTTTGAGTTGGGAAAGAATTTTGATAATTCAAACTGCGTTTATCGGTGATGTTGTCCTTGCTCTTCCTTTACTACAGGTTCTGAGAAAGAATTTCCCATCTGCAAAAATTGATTTTATGCTTATACCAAAGACTGCGGAGCTTTTAAAAAATCATCCGGATGTAAATGATGTGATAATTTTTGATAAAAAGGGAAGGGACAAAGGATTTAGTGGAATAGTTAAAATGGTTAGGCTCATATCTCAAAAAGACTATGATGCTGTGTTCATCCCACATCGTCATTTTAGAAGTGCAATTATACCTTTTCTGGCTGGAATAAAGGTACGAGTCGGATTTGACAGGAGCATTTTTAAGTTCCTTTATACTCATGTTGTTGAATACAGACAAATTCATGAGATAGAGCGGAATCTCTCTTTGCTTGAACCATTTGGAATAAAATCAGATGTAAAAGAAATTCCAAATCTTTATCCATCTGAGGCTGATAAAAATTACATTGATGAGCTTTTGGCTGGTGTAAAGTCAGAGATAATTTGTGTAGCGCCAGGTTCTGTTTGGGCGACTAAAAGATGGTTAAAGGAGAGGTTTGCTGAACTTGTGGAATTGCTGATAAAAGACGGTTTCGTGGTTGCGCTTGTTGGTGGAATGGAAGATTTTGAACTTTGTGAAGAGATAAAAAATGTGAATGGTTCTGAGAATATTTTTAACTTTTGCGGTAAATTAAGTTTACTTCAATCTGCGGAGCTACTTCGTCGTTCCATTCTTTTGGTCTCAAATGATTCCGCCCCAATGCATATTGCTGTGGCGATGCGCACCCCCGTGGTGGCTATTTTTGGTTCAACTATTCCAGAATTTGGTTTCTACCCATATGGTGAAAAAGATAGAATTATACAAGTCGAGAATCTCTATTGCAGACCTTGTGGAATTCATGGAAGGCGCAAGTGTCCCGAGAGACATTTTAATTGTATGAGGTTAATTGAAACTGAGAGAGTTTATCTTGAGGTTAGAGCGTTAATCCAATCGCTTCAATAATTTTTTCGGTAGCGCCAAGATTTAAACTTACAAGTTCATAGGATTTTTTTCCCGCCTCTATTTTTAAATTTTCGTTTGAGAGAAGTTTGCGTAGGGTTCTGTAAAATTCCTTTTCGTTTTTTATGATAAATCCACCACCAATTTGGGCAAGTTTTTGAGCTTCTGGGGAATTGTTAATTTTATGACCATAGATCACAGGGATGCCATAAGTTGCTGGTTCGAGCACATTGTGAATTCCTTGTTTAAAGCTTCCGCCCACATATGCCACATCAGCATAAGAGTAAATTGTCATAAGGTATCCAACTGAATCAACAATTATAACTTTCTCATCCGAATATTTTTCAATTTCAGAAAATCTTATATAGCTTGTCTTGTTCTTAAGTTCTTTCTCAATCCTCTCAATGTTTTTCTCGGTTGGTTCATGGGGCACGAGGATTGTTAAAATGTCTGGTTGATATTTTTGAATTTTTATAATTGCTGGAATTATTACATCTTCATCTTCTTTCCAACTGCTTCCAACGACAAAAATTTTCTTTCTTGTCCCATTTTTTGATTTTATTACATTGTCTGGGACAATTCTTTTTTTCGATGCCTCTTGACTTCTCAAAAAGACTTGATCGTATCTTGTGTCGCCGGTTGTTAAAATTTTGGGATTTCGGAGATTTAATTTTTGAATGTTTTTTTCGTCATCTTTTGAAATTAGAAAGATGTGATCGAAAAGTTCACATATCGCGCTATAGAAGAATCTCTTGAAGAATGTTAATTTCTCTTCGTTTATGATGGCGTTCGCAAGGCAAAGTGTAAAGTTATTTCGCTTTGCCATATAGAGATGGTTTGGCCATATATCGTATTTCATTAAAAAAAGGTAGGTCTTGTTCGAATTTATTAAGTTTATGAATTTTTTTGCATTAAAGATTGAATCAAAAGGGATGTAAGAAATGACATCGGCAAGCGTATAATTTTTAGAGTGCTCATATCCAGAGGGAGAGAAAAAAGTGACGATTATATTTGGGTTTACTTTTTCTTTAATTTTTGCAATTATCGGTTTTGCTTGCTCAAATTCGCCAAGTGAGGAGGAGTGAAACCAAAATATCGGTTTTTGAGGGTTGAATTTTTCTTTGATTTTTACCTCAAGGTCTTTGAGAAGTTTTTTTCTTCCCTCTATCCCCTTTTTGACTTTTTTGTTGAAAAGACCAAGCATGTAAAAAAGGACAAAAAGAAGGGGGATAAGAATTAAATTGTAAAGTGCTAAAATTATTATAATTTTTGCTTTTTTCATCCTGATGGAGTTTTATTTTTTGGAGAGCCATAGTTCGGGATTTTGTTGCTGCCTCTCATACCATATTTCAAAATGAACGATCGAACCTTCAAATGAATCACCACTTCTCCCGATCACCTGTCCAGCTTTCACAGTTTCACCTTCATTTACAAGTATATCGGATAAATTTGCATAGACTGTCCTAAAACCACCATCATGCGTTAATATGATTAGATTTTCAAGGCTTGGCAACCAGAAAATTTTTGAGACAACACCATCTGCCACTGCTTTAACCGGACTATTTTCTGGGACCGCAATATCTACACCGTAGTTTAATGTGATTGTTTTTAATACAGGGTGCACCTGCTCACCAAAACGATTTATAATTTTGCCATTGTCAACTGGCCATGGGAGTTTCCCTCTTAATCTGGCGAAGTTCCCCTCAACTTTCGGTGCCTCGATCTTTCGCTCTTCTTTTTCCTTCATTTTTCTCAATTTCTCTTCCTCAATCAGCTTCGCAATCACAGTCTCAAGCTCCTTAACTGCCTTTTTCCTTCTCTCAAGCTGAGCCTGAAAGTTTTGCTTACTCTGCCTGATCTTTTCAAGCAATTCTCTTTTTTCTTTTATGCTGGCGAGAAGATTAAGTTCTTCTTTTTCTTTCTCAGCTAATAGTTCCCTTTGTTTTAAAAGTGAAACTTCAAGTTCGTTCTTTTGCTCTTTAAGTTTGATTTGCATTGCATAAATTGAATCAATTGTCCTTTTTCTATGTTCTGAAAATTTTTTGAGATAAACTGCCCTCGTTAACATTTGATTAACTGAACTTGCCGTTAAAATTAATTCGAGGTCGTGAGTTCTACCCCGTTTGTAAAGTGCTTTCACATAATTTGCGTATTGTTCTTTCAAATTTTTAATTTCGTTTTCGGAGTTCAAAATTTCTTCTTTTAATTGTTTTATTATCCGGTCGTTTTCATTAACCTGTTTCTTCAGCTCAGAAATTAGTTTTCTTAAAAGATTGTCTTTCTTCTCGTAGTCATCAATTAATTCAAGCGTTATTTTCTCTTCTTTTTGAGCTTGTTTGATTTTGTTTTCGAAAATTTCAATTTCCTTGCGCAGGCGATTTAATTCCTCCCGCTTCTGTTTTATTTTATCCTGCGAGATTAAATTTGAACTCATCAGCAAGATTAATATAAAATTTACAATCCAAATTCTTCCCATCGCTGTGTAACTCTTTCTTTAATTTGCTCATCCATTTTTATGATCTCAAGCCATGGTTTGAAGTGTCCTTCTTCTTTAAATTTCCGTGTGCAATCGATGGCTACTCGTCCACCGAAATCTGGCAAAATGTGATAATTTAGTTTTCTTTCATCGAAAAACATGTCTCTTTCGGGATCAAACCTTGTGAACAAACCCCATATAAGTTCAGTTTTATCATGAATGTTAATTTCTTCATCGACGACGAACATTATTCTAACTTTTTTATCACTGTCAATTTTCCAAATTTCATTTGCGATTTCTCTGGCTTTGAATGGTTTATCTTTTTTAATTTTGACGACAAGTATGCCATCTACAGGGCGAAGTTCATCTATGATTTCGCCTTTTCCTTTTAATTCAGGCAGTGTGATCTTTGTGATTTCAAATGGCTTTCGTTCTTTTTTTGGAGTTGCGTCAATTCCAAGCTTTGAACCGTGATCTGTCAACGGACCTGCAACATCAAGCGTATCCGTGTGCGCATCTCTTATAAAAATTAGATCCTGTGAAAAGTCAACCCATTTCAAAACCTCAATTGCGACAGATTTTAAATCTTCTGGATTAATAGTTTTATCAACAGCCACTAAAATTTTAGTCAGTGAAAGCTGCCCCAAACCCCAAATTCCCATCATCGCTTTGACCGCTTGCCTTGGGAAGTAGCTTTCAACAGATATTATTCCGAGATTATGAAAACCTGCTTCAATGCTCAAATGCATTTGAACTATTTCAGGAAGTTGCATCTTTATAATTGGGAAGAAAATTTCGGAAATTGCCTTACCTATCCATGCATCCTCCATAGGTGGTTTTCCAACAATGGTTGCGGGATAGATCGCATCTTTTCTATGTGTTATACAGGTGACATGTAAAACCGGGAATGGTTCGGAAAGAGAATAGTAGCCGAAGTGATCTCCAAATGGTCCCTCAATCTTTCGCTCGTTTGGATATGCATATCCTTCAATTATAAATTCGGCGTCTGCTGGTACAAGGATTGGAATTGTTTTCGCTTTAACAAGTCGAATTTTTTCACCGAGTAAATAAGAAGCGAACATAAGTTCGTCAAAGTTTGGAGGTAGTGGAGTTATCGCGGAGAAGATAAGCGTTGGATGACCGCCTATTGCAATTGCAACTGGTAGAGGTTTGTTAAGTTTCTCTGCTTTCCAGTAATGGTAAGCTCCTGTTTTATGGCTTTGCCAGTGTAGTCCGGCTGTTTTCTCATCGTAGATTTGGATTCTATACATTCCAACATTTCTTTTTCCAGTTTCGGGGTCGTGGGTTATGACAAGTGGAAGAGTTATAAATTTCCCACCATCCTTAGGCCAACATTTCAAGGCTGGGATTTCAAAAAGATTGGGATTTGAATTCACAATTTCCTGAACGGGTGCGGTTTTGACAACTTTGGGTTTCAGCGATTTTAAAAGTTTGAATATATATCTCCTGTTTTTGAGGAGATTTTTTAAAGATGGTTTTTCCGTGAGAAATTGAACAAGCCATTCGAATGTTTCCGCTGGTTCATTTCCTATTGCAAGCTTTACTCTTTCGTAGGTTCCAAATAAATTCGCAACGACGGGGAATTTACTGCCGTTAACATTTTTAAAAAGAATTGCGGGTCCACCTGACTTTACAAGTCTATCTGCAATTTCTGTAATCTCGAGTTCCGTTGAAACTTCTGTGTGAATTTCTTTAATTTCGTTTTTTTCTTTCAGAAGCTTTATAAATGTTCTCAAATCGCTGGGCAATATCTGTAAAGTTTTTATTTTGCAAAAAATTTTAGTATAATTTAAAAAAATTAGAATGGGCTTGCAAACAAAAATGATCCTTTATGAGTGTTGCATTGTTGACAGGTTTTCCAGGGTTTATCGGGACGAGGCTAATCAAAAGGTTGTTCTCTTACAGAGCAGATATTGAAAAATTTTACCTTCTTGTGCAAAAGAAATACCTCCAACTGGCAAATCAAACCCTAAATAAACTTCAAGGGGAATTTCCTGTTTCTGCCAAAGGTCTTGAGATTATAACAGGGGATATAACCTTGGCAAATCTTGGGATTGAGGAACCAGAGAAAATTAAAAACGAGATAACGGAGTGTTTTCATCTTGCAGCTGTATATGATCTTGCGGTTTCTTTTGAGCTCGGATATAAAGTGAATGTCAGGGGGACTGAAAATGTTGTGAAGTTTCTTCTTAATTGTCCTAATCTTAAACGTTTTCACTATGTTAGCACCGCTTATGTTTCCGGTTGGGCGACGGGGATTTACACAGAGGATGATTTTGATCGGGGGCAGGATTTTAAAAATTTTTATGAAGAGACGAAATTTCTCGCTGAAAAGGTTGTGAGAGAATATATGGGGCAAATTCCAACTACAATTTATCGACCTGGGATCGTCGTCGGTGATTCAGTTAGAGGTGAGACAGCTAAGTTTGATGGTCCTTATTATGTGATTTTACTTATGCTTAAGCTTCCCAACCGCTCACCATTTCCAAAAGTTGGAACGGGTGAAGCTGAAGTGAATATTGTGCCGGTTGACTATGTTGTTGATTCAATTTGTTATTTAAGCCGTTTTGATGAGACGATTGGTGGAGTGTTCCATTTGACGGATCCAAAACCGCACAAGGTTTTCGAACTTGTTCAAATTTTTGCCGAGCGAATTGGCAAAAAATTTAATTATTTTCAAATTTCGCCACAGCAGTTGAAAAAACTTATGGGTCCGAAAATCGTTCAAAAAGTTGTTGGAATGCCGGTGCAGTTGATTGACTATTTTGATCATCAAGTGCATTACGATTGTAGCAAGGCAACTTCAATATTAAGCCGTGGTTATATTGAATGTCCTGACTTGCTTGAGTATGTTGATGTTATGATCAGGTTTGTTTTGGAAAACAGGAAGAAAATATCAAAACATGGGTTAAGTTAACAAATCTTTCAGGCTTTAAATAAAAATTAAAAACAAAATTTAAAGGAGCATGGCAAAGATAAAGTTTGGGACTGACGGATGGAGGGATATAATTGCGCAAAATTTCACATTTGAAAATTTAACCAAAGTGGCAATTGCAACTGCAAAATTTTATAAAAAGCATAAGAAGATAAAAAATGGCATTGTAATTGGTTATGACACAAGATTTCTTTCAAAGGAATTTGCTGAGCATGTTGCAACTGTGATAGCAAATTTCGGAGTTAAGGTTTTGTTATCGGATGGATATTGCCCAACGCCTGCAGTTTCACTTGCTATCCCTAAATTTAACTGTGCTGGTGGCGTGGTGATCACCGCAAGTCATAATCCTTACAAATATAATGGTTATAAACTAAAAGCAGATTATGGAGGTCCAGAAGAAGTTGAGAACATCGCAAAGGTTGAAAAGGAAGCCAATAAACTGCCCAAATCGGAACTTGAGAAGGTGAGAAAGTCATTTGAGCAATTAAAAGAGAAAGGTTTGATTGAAGTTGTTAATTTAAGAAAAATTTATATTGAAGACCTTAAAACAAAGATTGATGTTGAGGCGATAAAAAGTTCAGGTTTAAAAATAGTTCACGATGCAATGTATGGGGCTGGACAAAAAATTTTAACGGAGATAATACCTTCAGCCACTGTGATACATAATGAATTTAATCCATCTTTTGGTGGAGTTAATCCTGAGCCGATTGCAAAAAACCTTAGCGAATTGATCAAACTTGTCCCTGAGAAAGGTTTTGATGTTGGGCTTGCAACTGATGGTGATGCAGATAGAATTGGGGCGGTTGACGAGAAGGGGAATTTCGTTGATCCGCAAAGGGTGTTTGCGATTTTACTAAAATACTTTTATGAGGATAAAGGTTTAAGAGGTGATGTCGTTAAAACTGTTTCTGTTGGGTTGATGGTTGATAAACTCGCGCAGAAGTACGGGTTAAAAGTTTACGAGCTTCCGGTTGGTTTTAAGCATGTGGCAACGCTTATGATAACTAAAGATATAATGATCGGTGGAGAAGAAAGTGGTGGAATAGGGGTTAAAACTCATATACCTGAAAGAGATGGGTTATTTCTTGGGTTAACGATTTGTGAAATGATGGTCAAGAGAGGCAAGAAGCTTTCTGAAATTGTTGAAGAGATATTTGCTGAAATTGGACCGCATTTCTACAAAAGAATTGATCTGCACACGACGGAATCACATAAACAAAAGATTCTTGAGAAACTTAAGAAAGGGTTGAAAGAGGTTGCTGGTTATAAAGTTAACAATGTATTGACAATTGATGGATTTAAATTTTTCTTTGATAACGGCTGGCTTCTCGTCAGAGCTTCAGGAACTGAACCATTGTTAAGGTTCTATTGTGAGGCTGATGAGCCTGAGAAAGTTGATAAGGTTCTTGATTGGGTGGTTAATTTAAAGTAAAAGAAAAACCCCGACCTTAAGGTCGGGGTTTAATTTTGTGTCACTTGAGCTTGCTCTTGCTGTTTCATCTGAGCAAGCATTTCTCTTAGCTTGCGCATCTTTTCTTTTCTCTTCTTCTCCTTCTTTCTGTGCTTTTTTAATACCTGCTTTTTCTTTTTGTTCACAGCTTTCTGAAGGATTTTGTTTAAAATTACATTTGCTCCATCATCATTCTCTGAGCTCTGCGAATCGCTTTAGCTCTTTTCATTTTCTTTTTAACGGAGGGCGGAGTGTAAAAAGTTCTACGCTTGAATTCGCGCAGGATTCCTGCCTGCTCATATTTCTTTTTGAATCTTTTTAATGCTTTGTCGATTGATTCACCTTCTTGAATTATTATTCCTACCAATTTTATCACCTCGCTTTTTATTGTTTAAAGTTTTCAACTAGTTTTTTAGGACCGAGTTTCTCAAATTCAACGATAATTATGCTATAACCACTTGATGATATTTCTTTCTTCTTAACTTTTCCGTAATCTTGCCATTCTGTATGATAAATTGTTTCCCCGACTTCATATGTTTCGCTTGCTGAGTAAATTCTATAATTTCCTTGTGAGTTTGTATCTGCTTGTAAGTTTAATTCTTCAACCGAGATTAGGGTGACATGTTTACACCTTTGGCATGCATACCAAAATTTACTATCGGGCTCGGCTTCAAAATTTCCTCTAAACTTAAACTTTTGCTTATCTCCACAATAATCACAGACTCGTTCTATTTGCTTAGGAATTTTCATCTTTGAAAAATTTTTGTAGTTTGCATATCTACAAAAATATAAAAAAATTTTGCAAATATATCAAGATTTTTTCACTTCTAAGGGAATTCCTCTGAAAAGTGATGAAATTAGCCCTTTTTCTGGACTACCCTTTCAAGATATTTCATAGTTTCAACATCAACCCTTACAATTTCCCCTTCCTTGATAAACTGTGGCACAAGTATTTCCATACCGTTTTCAAGCGTAGCACTTTTCATTGTATTATCTTGCGCCTCCTTAACCCCTGAGCCTGTCAGGATAACTTTAAGATCAACTGTCTTTGGCGTTCTAACGCTTATTGGTTGGTCTCCGAGAAATTCAACATCGACCTTCATTCCCTCCTTTAAAAACTTTGCGAAATTGCCAAGCGATTCCTTCGGCACCCCAACCTGTTCGTAAGTTTGAGGGTCCATGAAATAATATAAATCGCCATCGTTGTAAATATACTCCATCGGTTTTCTTATCAGGTCAACATCTTCCACTTTTTCGTCCGTTCTAAACCTTCTTTCGGTATAATGTCCCGTTGAAAGATTTAAAAGCCGAGCTGAGACGAAACCTTGCATTTGACCACTTCCAGCGTGAACTTTCGCTTCAATTACTTTAAAGATGGTTCCCTCAATTTTTAATGCCATTCCTTCCCTGATTTCCGTTGCAAGAACCATGGCTTTACCTCCATGTTATTTTTGCTTGAGGGTCTTCTTTAAAAATATAGTTTAGCATAACTTTATTTGCAAATGGGAAGATGCTTGGTTAATTTTTGAAAAAAATTTCTGAAGAAGAATTTTAAGATGATAAGAATTTTAACAGCTGGTGAATCGCACGGTCAAGCACTTGTTGGAATTGTTGAGGGAATTCCAGCAGGACTTGAAATAAGCGCTGAGTATATAAACTTTCATCTTCAAAGAAGGCAAATGGGTTATGGTCGTGGTGGAAGGATGAGAATTGAAAGCGATAAGGTTGAGATTATATCTGGTGTTAGATTTGGTAAAACAATTGGAAGTCCAATCGCCTTAATGGTCAAAAATAAAGATTGGGAAAACTGGAGAGAGAAAATGTCCGTTGAAGAAGTTGTTGAAGGTGAAGAGATTGAAAAGATAACGGTTCCGCGCCCAGGACATGCTGATTTTGCTGGATATTTTAAGTATGGTTTTGACGATATAAGAAATGTAATTGAGCGCGCAAGTGCAAGGGAGACAGCAATTAGAGTAGCATGTTCTTCGGTAGCAAGAAAATTGCTTGAAGAGCTTGGAATTTTTATCGGGAGCCATGTGATTCAGATTGGATGTGCAGGATTTGAAAATAGAGAAAAACTTGACAAGAAAATTCAAAAGTTAATTCATAAACCAAGGGGTGCACTTGAAATAAGCTTGTTATCTGATAAATCTGAAGTTAGATGTGTTGATAAAGCAGTTGAGGCGAAGATGAAAGATGTGATAAAAGAGGCGATGAAGAATGGGGATACGGTTGGCGGTATCTTTGAGGTGATTGTCACAGGATTGCCGGTTGGGCTTGGAAGCTATGTTCAGTGGGATAGGAAACTTGATGGTTTATTGGCGCAGGCAATTATGTCAATTCAGGCGGTGAAAGGAGTTGAGATAGGTCCAGCCTTTGAAAATGCAAAAAAATTTGGTTCAGAGGTGCACGACGAAATTTTTATAAGAAATGGAAAAATTTATCGCAGGACAAACCGTGCTGGTGGAATTGAAGGTGGAATGACAAATGGACAGCCAATAGTATTAAGAGCAGCGATGAAGCCAATTTCGACAGTTGTAAAGGGCTTATCAACCGTTGATTTGAAAACATTGAAATCAGTAAAGTCAAGATATGAGCGCTCCGACTTCTGCGCTGTTCCTTCTGCAAGTGTGATTGCCGAATCTGTGATAGCGCCGGTTATCGCAAATGCTATCCTTGAAAAATTCGGTGGAGATAGTTTAAGGGAGTTGAAAAGAAATTTTAAAAATGCGTTTTTTACATTGTGGTGATTTTCATTAAATTTGAGAAAGATTAAAAACAAAATTTACGGAATATGAAAATACTTTCACTTCGCGCAGAAAAAGAAAATTTCATTGGGATTATTTACGATGAGAGCGGAATGATTTTGAATTTAACCGATGCCCTCCCTCTTTATCAAAAATTAAAAAACAAAATTGATGATTTCCCGCATATAAAGACCGTAACTGAACTTTTCAGAGAGCAGTTATTTAACATTGACCTTTTTAAACGGGTTATTGATTTTGTTGAAAAACATAATTTGATGGAATATCTTTTTGTTAAGGAATCCTTCAGATACAATGCGCCGGTTGAATTCCCCCCAAAACTCATATGCCTTGGGCGAAATTACGAAGAACACGCGAGAGAATTCGGTTCCCCAGCACCTGTGGATGAGCCAATTATCTTTGCGAAAAGCAGCACCTCTGTGATTGGGCATTTGGAAACGATCTATATCCCAACAGATATTGGAAGAATCGATCACGAAATTGAGCTCGCAGTTGTTATAGGGAAGAAAGGGAAAAAAATTAAAAAGGAAAATGCGTGGAGTTATATCGCTGGATATACAATTGTTGTTGATGTCACTGCAAGGGAACTTCAAAGAAAAGACATTCAATCTCAGCATCCATGGTTCAGGTCAAAAAGTTTAGATTATTTTGCTCCTATGGGACCATGGATTGTGACTGCAGATGAGATTCAACCGCCTGTAGAGCTTGATTTAAAATTATGGGTGAATGATGAACTCAAACAGAACTCAAACACAAGAAATATGATTTTTGATATCCCTTCAATAGTTGAATCAATTAGCAAGTATATAACACTTTACCCCGGGGATATAATTTCAACAGGAACTCCCGAAGGGGTGGGACCGATCAAGCCTGGTGATAAAATAACGGCATGGATTCAAGGCATAGGTGAACTTGTAAATTATGTTGAAGCCGAAATAGATTAAAAATTAACATTTTTAAAGGTTATGCAAAGAAAAGAATTTTTAAAATCAATGGCATTTCTAACTTTCGGGGCACTTTTCCCAAACTCAAAAAAATTGGATTATATAGGTGTTGAAAATTTCAAAGAGTGGATTTCAAATCTTGATTCAAGTGATCCCAAGTTTTGGAAGTTAATTCGCGACCAATTCCCGATACCAAAGGATTTCACTTATCTTAACACAGGTGGTCTTGGCTCATCTCCTTTTGTTGTGGCTCATAAGGTGAAGGAGGAAATGGATAACCTTGACAAATATCCAACGCCAAATCATGATCTTGAAAAATGGTGGAAGGTGAAAGAAAAGTGTGCGGATATTTTTGGTTGTGAGAAAGAAGAAATTGCTTTTGTAAGCTGTGCTACCGAGGGAATTAACATTGTTGTAAATGGCCTCCCTTTAAGGAAAGGGGATGAAGTTATCTTAACTACACATGAACATGCGGCGGGGAACATACCTTTATTAAATCGAGCTAAAAGAGATGGGATCGTTTTAAAAACTTTTGAGCCTGACACTAAAAACTGGCTTGGAAATCTTGAAAAGATTGAGAGATTAATAACTAAAAAAACTAAGTTGATTTTTATAAGTCATATAACCTGTACCACAGGACAGCGTCTCCCTGAGAAAGAAATTTGTAAGCTTGCAAAGGATAAAGGGTTATGGGTTTTTCTTGACGGGGCTCAAGTCCCTGGGATGATGCCTATAAATGTTCGTGAATATAATTGCGATTTTTATACAACAAGCGGACATAAATGGCTTCTTGGTCCAAAGAGAACAGGGATTCTTTATGTTAAAAAAGAAAATCTTGAACTTGTTCAACCTCTCACAGTTGGTGGATATTCCGATGCTGGGTATAGCCTTGAGAAAAATGAGTTGAAATTTCAACCTTCCGCACAAAGATTTGAGTATGGGACTCAAAACCCAGCTCTGTTTTATGGACTTGAAACAGCCATTGATTTTTTAAATGCCATTAGAATTGATAAGGTATGGGAACATGATAGAGCCCTCGCTGAGGCTTTTTATCAAGAACTCATTAAAATTCCAGATGTTGAAGTTTTATCCCCAGAGGAGGAAAACTTTAGAACTGCAATGATAACATTTAAAATGAAGAATATAACCTATGATAAGATCGTTTCATATTTGAGGGATAAAAGAATAATAGCTAGGTCAGTCACAGAGGGGAATTTGATGGCGGTTAGGGTTTCTTTTCATGTTTATAACAATGAAATGGATGTTGCGAAAACTTTAAGTGAGATTAAAAATCTTGCTCGGTCATGAATGAGGTCAAATGTTTTTATCTTAATTCTTACGCTGAGTTTATTTTTAAGGATTTTTCTGCTTGATTTTGAAAGTTTGTGGCTTGATGAAGGTTCATCAATTAAGTTTGCAAAGTTAAGCATA
>JBKBWH010000079.1:0-7601 GCA_046289115.1 Candidatus Kryptonium sp. | reverse complement strand
CTCATTATAATTTCTTGGCAGGATAACATAAAATTTTCTATAGCCCCCTGTAGCCTTTGAATAAATGCTATCAAGGATAACTTGAACTTTCCCTTGGGCTAAAAGTGTTCCCCAAGATAGAAGAAGTAAGAGAAAAACAAGTTGAGCAAGTTTGATGATTTTTGAAGACAATATCATTTCAATAATCCTTTATGTTCGTTCTTCAGCAATAATTATAATCCTTTCATCAAATAAGCTTGAACTTTTCAATTCAGCTCTTGCCACCGAAAGCATTTGCTCTTTGAACATTACCCCAGTTAAATCAATTATCTTTGGACCATAGATTAAGAATACATCTGGAGCAATGGCACCAGCATCACCGTAAATAGTGAATCTATCGATCACATCTGAAAGAACTTTTTCAAATCTATCTAAATTTGTTTCAAATACATCTGCGTTCAAAAATTGAAGTTTTAAATTCCCTTCGGTATCGAATACCTTTACAGGTTTTAACTTATCCCTCAAAAAGAGAAATTTTTTTCGCTCAAGCTCTACGCCAAAAACCTTATAGAAATTATTCTCGGTGATAACTTTGAGATGCCCTCCATCACTGTATGTGTATTTTTTCAATAAACTTTTGAAAGACTTCTCAGCTATTCTATAAAGTTCATCATCGCTCAAAGTTTTTTTAACAATATCACCCGTTTTAAAATCAGGTGTTCCAGTAGCGACGGCAATAATTCTTTTCGTTTGTCTGTCAATCTCAATTGCAACTTGAATTGTTTCAGGTTTTGAACCCATACGAATAGCAGATGCGACAACATCATTTCTTATTTTAAGAATATCTTCTTCAGTTGGATTTGGAACAACCCTTTCTATACTTTCCCTTACCATTCCAAGAGCTGCCCCAATTGCCGATATAACTTCGGAATTTTCCGCAATTTTATATTCTAAACCTAATTTATTTGCAAGGTATGGAACTATAACCTCCGCACCACCACCCCCTCCAACAATTGTAATAAGTTCAGCATCAAGCTTATACTCTTTTATCAATTCCATTACGACAGATTTGACTTTGTCAACTGAGATATCAAGTATATCCCTTGCGATTATCTCGGCTGGTTTTTTCATAACTTGAGAAAGCTTTGTAAAAACTTTTTTAACAGATTCGTAATTACCCCTACTATATCCGCTTTGGCTTATTAGATTTAAAAAGTTAGCTGCATCAGTTGTTGTAATGGCAAATTCTGGTTTATCTGAGTTTTTTCTTTTTATTGCGATGTAGTTTGAGGGGTCTCCTTGCTTTGGTTGGATCAAAACAAATTCAATGTCGTCAAAATTTTCTGGCTCAGAAAAAGAGACATATTTTAACCCAGCGATGTGCGCACTTCTTGGTCCAACATCGATGATCTCTTGAAAGTTATCAGAAACCCGTATCATTGAGCCACCAGCGATTCCAAGCGTTCGGACATCAAGTGTTTTAATGTATAATTTATTTCCACCGATCTCAGCGCTTCGAATTATCGGTTTTCCATTTTTTATCACAGAAATATCCGTGCTCGTTCCGCCAACTTCAACAAAGATCCCATCAATTATCTTAACATACATAAGCGCTGAAGCAACGCCAGCGGCTGGTCCTGATAATATCGTCATTATAGGTCTTTTTGCCATTTCTTCAGCCGTCATAATTCCACCATCACTTCTCATTATCATCAGTGGTGCTTTTATCCCAGCGTTTTTAACGCTATATGATGTTATCTCAGCTGTCTCAATCATCCTTGGAAGCATAGACGCATTTACAACCGCAGTTCTTGTCCTAACCCGAAGTCCATAAAGTTTGGAAATCATAGATGCGGGGGTTGCTACTTTGCCTATGTTTTTTATAATTTCAACTACTTTTTCTTCTTTGGATGGATCATCAACCCCAAATGCTTCACTTACAACAAAAATTTCAGCACCATTAAAAGTCAATTGCTCTATTGCTTTCTTTACTTCATCCTCTAATAACTTTTCAGTGTCAAAAATTTTAGAATCGATAAAAGTGTGGAATGTCTCTATAAATTTTCCATTTCCAAGCGGAATCTTTCCAACATTTGTTTCACCTTTTGCCCTTATTACATCTATTCCAGTTCCCATCCCAATTACCCCGACCTTGGCGACATCACCCTCAAGTAGTGCATTTGTCGCCTGCGTTGTGCTATGTGCAATTAAAATGACATTATCAGGGTCTATATTCCCTTCATTTAAAATTTTATTCATCGCTTGAATAACCCCAAGTGCAACCCCTTCCTTTGCAAAATGGGTGGTAGGAACACAGCTCTTTGCAACTATTTCAAGCGAATCCACATCAATTGCAACAGCATGGGTAAATGTTCCACCAACATCGATTCCTATTTTTATTCTCCGCATTCCTTTTACAACATGATTTTAACTGCTTCTGTTAATAAATTTAATAAAACGAACGAAGAAATTGAAGTCAAAAGTACGTAAATTAAACTTTCTAAAAAATTCTCGGTTATATGTTTTAATCCAAGCAGCAATAATAAAACTGAATACACTTTTAAAACCAAACCAACAGCATAAAAAATATAAAAGGGAATTGGTTTAAGCTTATCAGGTTCAGGTGATTCAGTAAAATAATAAATCCCAAAGACAGCAAGTACAGATGGCAAAAGGAAAAAAACTGACAAAGCAAGTGGAAACATTGAATAAGAGACCATCGCAAAATAATCTTTGAACTTTATACCTTTATATTTGAAAAGCAAAATTTTCAAAATAAATGAGATTGAAAGCGTGAACAAAATCCCAAGAATAATCCCAAGCCAAAGCATATTAAAGATCAAAAAAATCAAATTTTCAAACTTTTCCCCAGCCTTAGCAAGGTAAAAAACATCAAAAGACATCGCAATTCCAAAAAGCGAAGCAAGCAAAATTGAGAAATTTTTTCTCTTTGATAGAATTATTTTGTGAAAGCCTTTTGAGGGATTGAGGAATAGTAAGCTTAAGGTTTCAGATAAATTCAAAACATAAACCTGATCTTGAAGAAATGCCCCGCAGCTTTCACATTTTACATTAAACTTTGAATTTTTAAACCCGCATATTGGACAGAGCATAAATTTATATGTAAAATTTTTATAAAAACATTGTTGCTGAAATTACTAATCCAATTGTAGCAAGGAACCACATATACGGAAATGTTTTTCTTAAAATTTGGTTTACATCAATCTTTAGTTCATTTGCTATCCAAACATTATGCGTATTAGTGGGGTCGCAAACACCTTGAATTTGTCCAACCGAAAGCAACAATCCCATAACCGAAGCTGGTGGAAGTGTTCCCACAGGCGATGAAATGAGCGTTGCAATTCCATAACCTAATCCCCAAACATTTAAAGGTCCACGATAAAGCGCAAGCGGGCTTAACAATGAAAAAACTGCTACATACAGGATAGGTGAACTTGGAACTATCGCTTTAAATAAAGGCTTCAATTGCGCGTACACCTTCCACTCCCCTTGTTCCCAACCAGATGGACCTAAAATTGCATTAAGAAGCATGCCAATTCCAATCATCAATGCAACAGCTGGAATTACACTGCTTCCACCTTCTATAATTGATTGCATAAGTAAGTTTAAGCTTCCCTTTCTAAATGTCGTAATAAAGCCATAAAATAAACCGGCGACAAAAGCAAAAATGAAGTATTTGCTTCCAAGTGCAAAAACTATAACTACCGGCACAATTGGAGTTAACAAGGCATACCATCTTAATCGTCCTAAATGTGAAGGAGATATTACATTAAAAATAAACCTGACAAAAAGATAAGTTAAGAAAAGAATCAGCGAAATTTTTACAATCAACTTAATGACATTTTTCAAGTCCTCTGGAAGTAACCTTCCAACTTTGCCAAGTGTTAAAAAAATAAGAAAAAACCCTAAAAGCAAGACGAGGGTTAAGAGAAATCTAAAGTTCAAAATAAACTTAAAGCTTTTAATTATCCCCTCCCTTTTCAATTCAACAACTATAAAAGCGATGGCAACTATCAAGGATACGAAAAAAAGATAAGATGCAAAAGTTCTGACTGTTTCAAATTGAACATTTAAAATGTTGATATACAATACCCAGTTTTGCGCATTTAAAATTCCACCCATACTTAACCCAATTAAGAAAACACCAGCAATTATCCCTGGACTTATTCCAACGGAGCTCATAATAGGAAGGACAATTGTTCCAACCATAACTATTGCGCCAAGTCCTCCAAGAGTGGTGAACAAAACTGCTGTTAAAATTAAGATAACTAGACTCACATAAAAGGGGTTATCACCTGCAAGCTCTGCACCTTTTCTTACAAAACTTTCGGCAATTCCGGATTTTTGCATAAAAATACTTAGCATGCCACCAAAAATTGCAATAGTATACGCCTGATGTAATCTGAAAGCGCCATCCCCAATCACATAAATAAGTATATCATTTAGTGGAATGCCACCGATTAGAGCTATAAAAAATGCCATCAATGGAAGAGCAATAAGAGCGGGGATAATGCGCAAAAACATGAGCAAAGCCATTACTACGAAGATTATCACTATTCCAGCAATTGTTAACATTTTCAAACCTTTTTAGTTTTTAAAAATGCCTTAAGTTCATATTCACCTAAAACAGTGAATTTATCCCCAGACTTCAACTTAAAGCCTCTTAAAAATTCCTCAGCGTTGAGTTTTTTCTTTCCCTCAATTTGCAACTCAAGTATTTGAATTAAATTTAGATCTGAGCATACTACATACATTTTATCTTTTTTCTCTGAAACTAAAATTTTCCCGGGTTCAGCGTCGTCAATTTCAACATCGACCGATGTTGGCAGTTTTGTTCTATATATTTTCACGAGCTTTCCATTTAAAAAAGTAAAACTGCATGGATTAGGTGAAAGACCTCGAACGAAGTTGTGAACTTGTTGAGCGTTTTTTTCATACCAATTGATCTGGCACATCTCTTTTTTAATTTTGGGCGCGGGTGTTGCAAGCGAATCGTCCTGAGGAAATGTTTGAACAAAGCCACTTTCAATTAATTTAATCGTTTCAAGAAGCACTTCAGCACCAAGCTTTGAAAGTTTATCGTGGAGCTCCCCAGCGGTTTCATCTGGGTTTATTGAAATTTTTCTCTGCAAAATTATATTCCCAGTGTCAACCCTTTCATTTATAAAAAATGTTGTGATTCCAGTTTCCGTTTCACCATTAATTATCGCCCAATTTATGGGCGCAGCACCACGATACTTGGGTAAAAGAGAAGCATGAACATTTACCGTGCCGAGCGGTGGAAGGGTAAAAACCTCAGGTGGAAGTATTCTAAAAGCGACAACGACAATTAAGTCTGGTAATAAGTTTTTTAAAGTACTGATGAATTTTTCATCTTTTAAATTCTCTGGCTGAATAACTCTCAAGTTATGTTCAAGGGCGAAAACCTTAACTGGTGGAGGTGAAATTTTATAACCTCTGCCCTTTGGTTCATCAGGTGCTGTTACAACTGCTATGATCTCATAGTTGTTTTTGATAAGTATATCAAGTGATGGTATAGCAAACTCTGGGGTTCCCATAAAGACAATTTTCATCTGATTAAACGAGGTAGATTTTTAAATCAAATATCTTTTGCAGATTCAGGTTCTGGATTTATAACTTTCCTCGTTCCCGGCACAACTACTGGATAATGAGCTTTAACTTCGCCTTTTTTTATCTTCACAAGCCTTGGTTTAAGTGTTTTCAATCTAACTGGAGATAGGTAGTCAATAAAAAATTTTCCATATAAATGGTCAACCTCATGCTGAACAACCCTTGCAAGAAGTCCATCGCACTCAATCTCATTTATTTTAAAATCAATATCTTGATATCTCAAAACAACTTTATTAGGTCTTATTATCTCCGCCCTTATCCCCGGGATGCTCAAACACCCTTCCTCCATAATTTCCTCACCACTTGAGTAAATTATTTCTGGATTTATGATCACCATTCTTTTAAAATCTTTATACTCTTCATAAACCGAAAGATCAATCACAGCAAAAGAGTATGGAATGCCAACCTGCGTAGAAGCAAGCCCAATTCCATCTGCAACTTCCATGGTTTCAAACATATCTTTTAAAGTTTCAATGAATTTGTCATCTATTTTTTCTACCTTTTTAGCTGGTTTTTTAAAAATCGGATCGCCATACAAATAAATGGGTAAAATCATTTTTACCTCCATTGGTTTTTTACATTAATCCTGTCCAAAGCATTTTTAATTCTTCTTATCACTGTTTCCCTTCCAAGGGCTTCCATCACCTCAAAAAGCCCAGGGCTTATTCTCATACCTGTAATAGCTAACCTTATTGGATGAATTAAATCACCTGCTTTGATGTTTTTTTCAGCTGCAAAACTTCTTAACTCATTCTCAATCACCGGCGCGGTGTAATCTTCCATTTTTTCAATTCTGTTAACAAATTCATTTAAAATCTCATTGGTTTCATCTTTCCAATATTTTTCAATTCCTTCCTTATCATAGTCAATCGGGTCCTCAAAGAAATATTTGCCGAAAGTTACAAAATCCTCAAGAACTTTTACCCTATCTTTCATTAGAGCTATCACTTTTAGCAAATATGTATCATCCTCAAATTTATATCCATGCTTTTCAACAAATGGTTTTACAAGCTTCAAGAGTTCAACATTTTCTTTTCTTCTGATGTATTCGCTGTTCATCCATTCAAGTTTTGCTTGATCAAATATGGCGCTTTTCTTTTGAATTTTTGTAATGTCAAAAGCATCTATTAACTCCTCAATGCTCATAATTTCTCTATTATCGCCCGGTGACCAACCGAGAAAGCACAGGTAATTAAACATCGCTTCAGGGAGGAAACCTTTATCCCTGTATTCTAAAACTGCGGTTGCCCCATGTCTTTTGCTCAATCTTTTTCTATCGGGACCAAGAATTAACGGAACATGTGCAAAAACAGGAATATCCCAACCAAAAGCTTGGTAAATTAAAATCTGTTTTGGCGTGTTTGAAATATGATCATCTCCACGAATTACATGAGTGATTTCCATATTGTGGTCGTCGACGACAACAGCCATGTTATAAACGGGTGTGTTATCTGAACGAAGTATAATAAAATCATCAATTTCAGAATTTTTAAACTTGATCTCACCATGAACGACATCAAAAAATGTGGTTTCACCATCGGGAACTTTAAATCTAATGGTTCGACTTCTTCCCTCTTCTTTTTCATATTTCAATCTTTCTTCTTCACTTATGTAAAGACATTTTCTATCATACTTATACGGAATCCTTTTCTGCTCTGCTTCCTTTCTTTTCTCTTCAAGTTCCTCCTCACTGCAATAGCAAAAATAAGCATAGCCCCTCTTCACAAGCTCATAACATGCAGCTACATATTCATCTATATGTTCAGATTGATAGTAAATATCATTGTCCCAATTAAGCCCAAGCCACTTTAAACCATCAACAATGGATTGTACCATTTCCTCACTTGAACGTTCTTTATCGGTATCTTCAATTCGTAAAAAGAAATCACCTTTGTTTTTTCTTGAAAATAACCAGTTAAAAATTGCGGTTCTTGCTCCACCTATGTGTAGATGTCCAGTTGGGCTTGGGG
>JBKBWH010000078.1:0-7613 GCA_046289115.1 Candidatus Kryptonium sp. | reverse complement strand
AAACGAATTTATTTTTGATTTAAGTAGAAGTTGATTTGCTATGTTTTATCAACCATTCTAGTGTAATATCAATATTCACTTGATTTTTGGCAGAAATTGAATAACAACAAACTTCTCTGTTTGTAATTGATTTTAAATCACTGATTAAAACCGCACATGAAAACGGGATCAAGGTTATAATTGACCTTGTTGTAAATCATACCGCATGGGATAATAATCTGATCGTTGAACATCCCGAGTGGTATATTAGGAATGATGAAGGTGAAATCGTTTCACCAAATTCTGATTGGACGGATGTGGCGGATTTAAATTACGATAACCCCGAGTTGAGAAGATATATGATTGAGGTGATGAGATATTGGATAAAAGAATTTGATATTGATGGCTATCGTTGTGATGTTGCTGAACTTGTGCCGATTGATTTTTGGAATGAAGCCAGAAAAGAACTTGATAAAATTAAGCCCGTGATGATGCTTGCTGAGGGAAGCTTACCAGAACAACATTTGGAAGCGTTTGACCTAACTTATAGTTGGAATGTTTATGATGCACTTGCAAGGATAATAAGAAAAGGGCATCTCCCATCTGTCCTTGATAATGTTCTCGAAAGTGAGAAGTATAAATTTCCCAAAGGTTCATTGAGATTACGCTTCAATGAAAACCACGATAAACCTCGAGCTGTTAAATTTTTTGGTGAAGATGGCGCTCTTGTTTCAGCTTTTATAGTTAATACAATTCCAGGTGTTCCGCTTATCTACAATGGACAAGAATATGGGGATACCACGGTTCTCTCATTGTTTGAAAAACAAGTGATGTCAAGGGACAGCGTAAGCGAAAGGGGAAAGAAATTTTATTCATTTTACAAAAAATTGTTTAACTTTAGAAAAAATTCACTTGCATTGAGAAGAGGTGAGATGATAAAAGCAAAAACACTTAACGATGACAAAGTTTATGCTTTCTGGAGAAAATATGGAAATGAAACGGTCCTCGCTATTGCAAATCTTTCAACTTGGGGAGTGACGACGAAATTGCAGATCGATGAGGTTTTGAAGAAGAAAGTTAAAAGTGGAAAAGTTAAATTTTACGATGTCTTTGAAGATAAAGTTGGCGAAGCTAAGGTTGAAGATTTTGTTAATTTTAAGCTCGAACCTTTCGCTTTTAAACTCATCTTGGTTTTTTAAAACAAATTTAATGGACGAAAATGAAATCTTACACGGAATATCTAACTTTTAACACCAAGAATAAGCGTGAGATAATCAATATCACTGATAAAGTAAATGAGGCTCTGAAAAAAAGTGGTATAAAGGAAGGATTTTGTCTCGTTTCGGCTATGCATGTTACAGCTGGTGTATTCGTAAATGATGATGAAGATGGACTGATAGAAGACTTAACCGAGTGGCTTGAAAAACTTGCTCCATTTAATCCGAATTATAAACATCATAGAACAGGTGAAACGAACGCAGATGCTCATCTTAAAAGTTTACTTATTCATCACGAGGTTGTAATTCCTGTCACGGATGGACGACTTGATTTTGGACCTTGGCAGCAAGTTTTTTACGCTGAATTTGATGGTCAGAGAAAGAAAAGGGTCATAATTAAAATCATTGGTGAGTGATTCGTTCAATAAGGCTCTGAAAGATCTCCCTTGTCTTTTTCATCCTACTTTTTATTGAGTCAATAAATTCATCAGGAAATCTATAGCCGAGGCATAGTGAGAGATATTCAAGTTTTTCCGGATCGTCGGGGATAAGGTTTGATTTTGAGCCCAACGAAATGCGTGTAAATTTCTCAATCTCTCTGTAAAATTCATAATTTGCAATTAAAGTTTTGTATTCATTTTCTTTTAAAAAGCCATATTTAAGTAAGTTCTCCAACGCTTTTACGGTGTTTCTTTCTATTTTTCCCAATTTTTCCAGCTGTTTCATTTGTAATATCTGTGCGATAAATTCAATATCCGTCAAACCACCCGAGCTCAATTTTATGTCTATCCTGCCGTGTTTTATGTTTTGCGCCATTTTTCCACGCATTTTGAATATGTATTGTTCAAGTGATTTCGTGAATTCAATTTTTAAAATTCTGTCATGAATTAACTCAAAAACTTTTTCCGCAATTTGCGGATTGCCTGCGATGAATCTTGCCCTTGTGAACGCTTGAATCTCCCAGAACTCTGCTCGATTTTTAAGATATGAGTCAAAATATTCAAAATTCACAAGGATAGGAGCATTTCTCCCCTCGGGGCGAAGTCTGATGTCAACCTCATAAAGTTTTTCAATTTCAATAGTTGTCATTTGGTTTACTAAGTTTTCACATTTCGCTGTTAGAATTTGATATTTTTCCGCCTTTCTTTCATCAGTTATAAACATCATATCAACATCCGAATCAAAATTCATTTCCCCAGATCCAAATTTTCCAAGTCCAAATATCGCAATCCTTTGCATTTCGTCATCATCAAAATTTTCAAAGAAAAATTTGTTTAGCACTAACTCGGCTTGCTCTGTCAATCCTTTTGCAAGGTGCTGAAAGTCGATCAAACCATCAAGGTTCAAAACGAGCAATCTTATCTCGTTCAAGAATTTAAAATCGTGGAGATTAAAAACATCAAGATGCTTAAAAAATTCAAAAACCTCACTTGTTTTTTTATCTTTGCTCAAATTATTCTCGGATAGCAAAATGTCAAGAAGGTAGGTTTTAAGTGAAAGCAAATTTGAAAATATTGGACTAAATTGAGAAATGTTAAGTATGATTTTTCTGAATGAATCGTTTAAGAGCAAATCATAAAACGACTTTGAATATCTGAAACCCTCAGCAATTTTTCTGAAATTATCAAGCGTGATATCTGGGATTATCGTTTTTGATATTTCGTTTAGGATAATTGAGGAAACCTTTGCAAAGGAATTTTCCTCTGCAGTGCTGAAAATTATTTCCCCCGTGATAAGTTTTCCCTTTGAAAGAAACTCAATATTTCTCATCGCTTTATCAACATCTTTGAAATTCATATCGTAAAAAAATTTTTTAAACCTCTCCCTTGCGGTTTCATCATCAATTATGTCCGAGATAAAAAGTTCTGGTTTTGTTTCAACTCCAAAGATTCGCTCATAAATTTTTCTTACGCTTTCAAACCTCTCGTCAAGTTCATGTTTAAAAACTTTCCAATCAGGTGTTGATGGAGTGGGGAATGAAATTTGTTTGTCCTTTTTTTCATAGTTTCTCATCGCTTTTGCAAGCATCGTTAAAGTATTGGGTTCAAGAGGAATTGTGTGAGTCTGAAGGTTATGCGATATTTGAAGTATATGTTCGATCCTTCGAAAATAAATGTAATTTTCGGTTAATATCTTTGCCTCGCTTTTTGTCAGGAATCCGTGGTGTGAAAGTTTTTCAATCGCTTTCAATGTATTTTGCGTTTTTAGCTCGGGTAAAGTTCCAGCATTTAAGAGCTGAAGGGTTTGAACTATAAACTCAATATCCCTTATTCCACCCCGTCGCAGTTTGATGTCATATTCACTTGTTGAGATCGCCTCAAGTTTGGCTTTTATCTTGGCAATTTCACGGATCGGATTATCAAGAAATGAACTTGGATAAATAAATGAATCAAGTATGTTTAAAAATTTCCAGCCAAAGTTTAAATCACCAGATATTGGTCTGGCTTTGATCAGCATTTGCCTTTCCCATGTTTTCCCATAAACCTCATAATATGTTAAATAACCAAGCAAAGAACGAGCCAATGAACCTGCGCTCCCTTCGGGTCTTAACCTGAAATCGGCTCTGTAAAGGGAACCTTCCTCTGTTTTTTCTGAAAGAAAATTTATGAGGGTAGCAACGAGATGATTAAATACCTCATAGTAAGAAATGATTTCACTGTTGATCTTAAACTCACCATCTTGATTGTAAATGAAGATCAGGTCTATGTCCGAGCTGTAGTTTAATTCTTTCCCACCAAGTTTGCCAAGAGCAATTATGGAAAACTCAGTTTCAGGGAAGGAAGAAAATTTTTTTCTTGTTTCTTCAATCGCAAGTTGAAGACAAATTTCAACTATTGCTTCAGCAAGATCGGATAGAGATATAACGGTTTCTTCAAAATTGGCGATGCCGAGGATATCACGCACACCAATTCTTAAAATCTCCCTTCGTTTAAATCGCCTTAGTGCATTAAGCTTTCTCTTAAGGCTTTGAAAATACAAAGTGGTAATCTTTGCCTCGTTTAAATAATCTTCTCTTGATAAATTTTTATCAAGAGCATTTGTTGAGGTGAGCCAGTGAAATAGTTCAGGATCGCGCACAAGTATATCCGCAAAGTATTGGGAGTATCCAAAAGTTGTGAGCAGGATTTTAAGCATTTGCTGATGAAGGGCAAACTCTTTGTAAATGAATGATTTACTAAACGAGTTTTCAATAAAGCGAATAAAGTTGTTTAAACTTTGTTCTGGATTTGGTGAGAAGCTAAGGGCGGAGATAAAGTTTTCGATAAATTTATCTATAAGATCAAACCTTGCGGTTGAATTTATAAAGTCATCAGCAAGTTTTTCAAAATTTTCAATTGACTTTTCATTTGACCTTAAAATTTTTCTCAAAATTTGCTTTGTTTTTGCATCGAAGCTAAATTTTGGCATTTACATTTGTTTCTTCAAAAGTTTTTGCTTTTTTCCTTTTGAACTCAAGGGCAGATTTTACAAATTCGCGGAAAAGCGGGTGAGGTTTAGTTGCTCTTGATTTGAGTTCGGGATGGAATTGAACCCCAACAAACCAAGGATGGTTTGGAATTTCGATTATCTCAACAAGTGAACCATCGGGTGAAAGACCGCTGAAAATCATCCCATTTGCTTCAAGAATCTCTCTAAACTTATTGTTAAGTTCATATCTATGCCTATGCCTTTCGTCTATTCTATCAGTTCCATAAGATGCGTATGCTTTTGTGCCTGGTTTTAAAATCGCTGGATATAAACCAAGTCTCATACTTCCACCTTTCATTTGAATACCTATTTGCTCAGGTAAGAGATCAATCACAGGATATGGGGTTGATGGATTGAACTCTGTGCTATTTGCCTCCTTTAAGCCACACACATTTCTTGCGAATTCAATCACGGCACATTGCATGCCAAGGCAAATGCCGAAAAATGGAATTTCATTTTCACGGGCAAATTGAATTGCTTTAATTTTACCCTCAACCCCTCTTTCCCCAAAACCTCCAGGGATCAAAAGTCCATGAACATCTTTTAAAAAATTTTCCGCGCCATATTTATCAATATCTTCAGCCCTTATCCACTTTATATTGACTTTACATTCATTTTCAGCACCAGCGTGAACAAACGATTCTATTATACTTTTATAAGCATCTCTTAATTCCGTATATTTTCCACAGACTGCAATTTCAACTGTGTCTTTCGGATTTTTTATCTTTTCAACAAATTTTATCCACTCCGTCAAGTCTGGCTCTTTGGCTGATATGTTTAACTTTTTAAGAACGATGTCATCAAGACCCTCTTCATAAAAAATCAATGGGACTTCATAAATTGATTCAACATCAATTCCTTGAATTACCGCCTCTGGCTCAACATTTGTGAAAAGGGCGATTTTCTCTTTGATTTCCTTGGTTAAAGGTCTTTCTGTTCTGCAGATCAAAATATCAGGTTGAATTCCAATTTCAAGCAATGTCTTTACGCTGTGTTGTGTTGGTTTTGTTTTAAGCTCGCCAGTTGATTTTATATATGGGACAAGAGTCACATGTATGCTGATAGCGTTTTGCTTTCCGACTTGAAGCATAAATTGTCTTATCGCTTCAAGAAAGGGAAGACCTTCTATATCTCCAACTGTTCCACCAATTTCCGTTATGATAACATCGTAATCATCCTCTTTAGCTATCAAGGTAATCCTTCTTTTAATTTCGTCTGTTATATGTGGGACAACTTGGACGGTTGCACCGAGATAATCGCCTTTCCTTTCACGCATTATGACCTCATGGTAAACTTGCCCTGTCGTTGTATTGTTTAACTTTGACATGCTTATATCGAGAAACCTTTCATAATGTCCAAGGTCAAGATCTGTTTCAGCTCCATCATCGGTTACATAAACTTCGCCATGTTGATATGGATTCATTGTTCCAGCGTCAACATTTATGTATGGATCAAATTTTTGGATTGTAACCTTTAAACCTCTTGCTTTTAACAAAAGTCCAAGGGATGCGCATGCAATTCCCTTTCCAAGGGATGAGACAACCCCGCCGGTGACAAAAATATATTTCGTTTTTTTGTTCGTCATTTAAAAACTTATTTTTTGTTTTAAAATGGAAACCACATTTTCAATATCGGAAAATGTATCAACCCCTACTGTATCTTTATCAGTTATCACAACTTTTATCTTCATTCCATTTTCAATTGCCCTTAACTGTTCAAGTTTTTCCAATTCTTCAAGTGTAGAACCTTTAAGACTTACGAACTTAAAAAGCGAGTTTCTTTTATAAACATAAATGCCGATGTGTTTATAGTAAGTCCCTAATTTTAGCCATTCATCCCTTGTCCGCGCATCTCTGCAAAATGGGATTGGACTTCGCGAGAAATATAAAGCAAAATTTTTTTTGTCAAAAACAACTTTTACAACATTTGGATTAAAAAGTGTTTCAGGTTCTGTGATTTTAACTGCAAGCGTTGAAATATCAATATCGTTATCATCTTCTTTTAAAAATGGCTCTATTGTAGAATCGATCATATCACCAGAGATCAAAGGCTCATCGCCTTGGATGTTTACAATTATGTCTGCATCAATGTCCCGAACGGCGTAAGCTATTCTGTCCGTTCCAGTTGGTATTTCAGAAGGCGTCATGATCGCATTTCCACCAAAATTTTTAACGACATTGAAAATCCTTTCATCATCTGTTGCAACATAAACATTATTTATCAATCTTGATGACATCGCGTTCTCGTAAACCCACTTTATCATCGGTTTGCCAAGTATATCTGCTAACGGTTTTCCCGGAAATCTGCTTGAGGCATATCTCGCCGGTATTACAGCGATGATTTGAGGCATAACTTAACTTTGTTCTTTGTCTTCATTTTCTTTGTGGGGTTTTTCTATCTGAATTACTTTCGGAACCTTGAAGAAGAACTCGGTTCTCGAAGGTGCGTTTTTTAATATCTCTTCACGAGGATAACTTTCCTTTACAACATCTTCGCGAAAAACATTCTTTAAATTGATGACATGATAAAGTGGCTCAACATCTGTTGTGTCAAGCTCATTAAGTTTATCCATATATTCAAGGATTCTGTTAAATTGTTCTGTAAACTTTTCCTTTTCCTCTTCTTTAAATTCAAGTCTTGCAAGATTTGCTATATATTCGACATCTTTAATGGTGACAGGCATAATGTTATTTTATTTTTGTTTTAAATTTTTTTCGATCACGCTTCGCGTCAATTCCATAAGTTTAGTTTCTCCATCTCTGCCTGAAAATTCATCAACGGGAATTGGTTTGTCGATCATAATTTCAATGGTTCCGGGGTTTACTTCAAGTTTATGTTTTCTCATAATTTTGTGGCTGTTAAAAATTGTAACTGGGACAACTGGTGTTTTTGATTTAATTGCAAGCATAAAACCACCTCGTTTAAACGGTAGGAGTTCGCCATCGACGC
>JBKBWH010000077.1:0-7625 GCA_046289115.1 Candidatus Kryptonium sp. | reverse complement strand
CTTTACTTTGAAGCCGATCCCCAACTTTGCAAAAAGGTATGGAATGCCGTGATGGATGCGGGTAAAGAGTTTAACATAGGACCTGCTGGACTTGGTGCACGAGATACGCTTAGAACCGAGATGGGTTATATGCTTTATGGAAATGACATTGATCAAAGCACGAATCCACTTGAAGCGGGGCTTGATTGGATTGTAAAATTAGACAAAGGCTATTTTATCGGTCGTGAAAGTTTACTTCGCATTAAAAATGAAGGGCTTAAGAGAAAACTTGTCGGTTTTACAATTGATGATAAAATTCCACCAAGACATGGATATGAGATCTTTAAGGAGGGTGAGAAAATCGGTTATGTCACAAGCGGAACTTTCTCACCAATTCTTGAAAAGGGGATAGGGATGGGGTATGTTGATATTAAATTCTCAAATCTAGGCGAAAGGATATCAATCAATGCTCGTGGGAAGGAGTTGACAGCCGTAATCGTAAGCCTTCCATTTGTTCCAAATAGATCAAGGTAAAACAAAATTTAGTTTTAGGATGAACATTGATTTATTTTTCACACCCTTGCAAGTTCAAGATGAGTTAAGCCTGCAAAATAAAACAGTTTTAGTTGTCGATGTTTTGAGGGCTTCTACAACAATTGCAACTGCATTAAAAAATGGTGCAAGGGTTATAATCCCAGCAGCATCAATTGAGAATGCGGTTAAGTATGCCTCAACACTTGAAGAAGGCTCGTTTCTTTTGTGTGGTGAAAGGGGTGGTGAAATAATTGATGGTTTCCATCTGGGCAACTCACCGCTTGAGTACACCGAGGAAAAAGTTAAAGGTAAAACTTTAATTTACGCGAGCACAAATGGTTCAATTGCGATAACAAAAACAAAGTATGCCAAATATTCATTAATAGTTGGATTTGTGAATATATCTGAGGCTGTAAAGTTTGTCAATGAAAAAAACAATAATGATATTTTGATCCTTTGTTCGGGTAAGCTAAATCGTTTTTGCATTGAGGATGCAGTGTGTGGCGGAATGATAACATTCTTGCTTACAAAGGGCAAATCTAAAAAGAACATTAACTTGAGCGACTCAGCAATGGCTGCATTAAGACTTTACAAAGCATACAGGAAGGACTTATTGAAAATGTTAAGAGAAAGTGAACATGGCAGATTTTTAATTAGCCTTGGTTTTGAGGAGGATTTAAAAGTCGCTTCTTCTGTTGATTCAATACCAGTTTTGCCAATTTATTCTGATGGCGTGATAAAAACCCAGTGAAAAAATTTTTGGTTTATCTATCAAAATTTTGCATATTTAAACAAGTTTACAAAAACATAAGGATGCATCATCATGCTGAAGCCACGAAAGAAGGTAAAAAAGCAAGAGTTGAAAGAAGATAAACTTGTAGTGACATATTATAAGGCTCGTGAGTTCGTTGAGAAAAACAAGAAAATTTTAAGCTATATCTTAACAGGTATAGTTATCGTAGTTGCCGGGATAATTATTTACAGAAACAATGTTAAGGCTGAAAATGAAAGAGCAGAAGCACTTCTTTCTAAAATCATAAGTTATTATGACAATGGTGATTACAAAACCGCAATTGATGGGATTCCACAGCGAAATATCCAAGGACTGAAGTATATCGTCGAAAATTACGGAGGAACAAATGCAGGTGAAATAGCAACTTATTATCTTGCGAGCGCTTACTTTATGCTTGGCGATTACGATAACGCTTTAAAGTATTTCAAAAAGTATGGTGGAGATGATAAGCTTTTGTTCTCAGCTTCTCTTGCGGGGATTGCTTCTGTCTATGAGATAAAGGGAGAATATAAAAAGGCTGGGGAATATTTTGAAAAAGCAGCACAGAGGTTTAGGGAAAATATACTTGTTCCCGAATATCTTTATAATGCTGCAAGAAATTATAAACTTGCTGGCGAAAGAGAAAAGGCTCTTAGATTGTATGAAAGAATAAAAAAAGATTATCCGAATTTCGCAAAGATTCGCGATGTTGAAATATACATTGCATCGTTGAAAGGGCAAATAGATTAAAAATATACTTGTTAACCCCATATGGATCTTTTTCAAAAAATTTCGCTTTTCTTTCACATCTTATCAGGCATGCTTATAGCGGTTTCTGCTTTTGGTTTTCCGATAGTTGAGTCAGCAATGAGGAAGGAGAGCAGTTTTAGTTTACATAAATTATCTTTGAACTTTTCAAATCTTGCTCGACTCGGCGGAATTCTGGCTATAATTACTGGAATTTACAACTGGATATCAATTGGTGGTGCACCAGGGTGGTTAATTGTTAAGCTGATTTTGTTTCTATGGTTTGTTGTATCTGGAGTTTTTGTCGGAGTGAAATATGTTTCAAAGCGGGAAAGTATTATAGAATCTAAGGGAACCTCATCCGAGGAACTTTCAACGATAAACAAAGCTATTGCGACTTATTCGTATATAAATCTTGCTGTGTTCATTGTGGTCGTTTTTCTCGCTGTGTTTAAGCCGTTTTAGATGTAATGAAGTGTAGCAGGAAGCATTTGTAAAAATTTCAATGATATGTGAAAAAAGTAAATTTGGAATTATTTTTCACTTTGATTTTTAATCAGTTTTTGAGTTGTGATTTGTGGCACAAAAGTTTATATTCTATTATAAGTGTAGACGCAAAGACTTGACTTTTACGAAATATAAGGTTATCTTTGGGTTAGAAAGGTTGTTCTTTTAAGCATTTTGCTCAAATAAAAACCAAAAACTAAAATTAATTCAGGAGGTAATTAACTATGGGTCAGCAGCAACTTTTACTCATCGTCCTTGGCGTCATCATAGTTGGAATTGCAATTGCCGTTGGTATTTCAATGTTCAAGAGCAGTGCAGTTGACGCTAATAGGAATGCGGTTGCAAGTGATCTTGCAAATCTTGCATCAAAGGCGCAAAGATATTACAGAACACCAGTTGAGCTTGGGGGTGGTGGAAATAGCTTTGCTAACTTCGCTCTAAGCCCGCTTGACACCGGTAATGCAAATGGATCTTACAGGGTTGAAATTTTGACAGGTGATCAGGCAATTGTTATTCACGCCCTTGGTAGGGAAAAAATTGGTGACAGGTTTGTCGCAGCGGTAGATACTGTGGATGCTGATAGAAGCAGAATTTTTCATGGTACCGCAACTAGTATTCAGACAGATGATCCTGATAAGGGTCATGGGAAATTGCCAGATTTCCAACGTCAATAATTCGTTGAATTCATAAACATGGGGATGCTTTAGTGCATCCCCATTGTTTTTTAATTTATTTTTAGGAGGTGGTTTAGATTGCCCGACTATCGTTTTGAAGGATTGACATTAACGGGGCGCCCTGTTCAGGGTATCATATCTGCTGATAGTCTTTCCGAGGCAAAGAAAAAGATTAAAGCCTTAGCTGATCAAAGAAAGATTAAGATAACGAAGATCCAAAAGCGCAGGACTTTTATTTATAAGGTTCAGCGTGATTCCGAGAAGCCGATAACTGGCGAGCAAAAGGCATTCACGAAGGAAGAAGTAAAACAGGCGCTTGAAAAACTTGGGTATAAGGTTGTAAGCATTCAACCAAAGGTTCTTGATTTTAAGTTTAAACCGCCAGACACGGAAATTGTAACATTTGTTCGAGTCAGTGCTGATTTGTTGAGAGAGAAGCTTCCCTATAATGAGGTTTTACAATTGTTAATAAACGATGTTCAACATCCAACTTTGAGAGAAGCGTTGCGTGAGATAAATAATGATTTGCGTCAGGGTAAAGATAGTGAAGAAGCGTTTGTAAAGCAGGAGAAAGTGCTTGGTAAATTTACAGCTCGGATGCTTGGGCTTGCATCAAAGAGTGGAAATATGGCTGATATCTATGAGAGCACAGCAAAATTTCTTGAAAGAAACGCTGAATTTAAGAAAAATCTTAAAAGTGCTTTGATAATGCCCGTTTTTACATTAATTGTTTTATTTATCGCTGTTGTGTTTTATGTTGCTTATATTTTCCCTGAGACCGCCGAACTTTTTCTTAAGCTTGGGACTGAATTACCACCGATGACAGCGGCGACTTTGAAGTTAAGTTATTTCTTGATCGACAATATGGGTTTTATACTTCTTGGTTCAGTTTTAATTTTGCTTGCTTTCATTTACTTTATCAGAACTCCAAAGGGTCAATTTTTGCGCGACAAGTATATTATAAAAATTCCAGTGCTTGGACCTTTAATTCATAAAACAACCATCGAGATTTTTTGCAGAGTTTTTTATGCTTTGTACACGGGTTCGGGGGAGAATATTGATGCGATTCGTTTAGCGGCTGAGGCGTGTGGGAATAAATATATGGAGCATCAAATAAAGACTATAGCAATTCCAATGATGTTGAGCCAAGGTAAGGGGCTTACGGAAGCGTTTGAAGCAACGGGGGTTTTCACAAAGACAGCACTTGCAAGATTTCACTCTGGAGCTGAAACTGGAACAGTTAAGCAAACAGCACTTCAAATTGCAAATTACTACGAGAAAGAAACGGTTTATAAACTTAAGAATGCCGTCGACTTTATCCAGCTTATAATTGCGATGATCATAATGATTGTGATGACACTTCTCACGCTTGTATCGTCTGAGACAGCTATGGTTAAACCCAAGACGCCGTATACAATTATACTTCCATTTCAAATTTTTTAAAACTTTGAGGTGATGCAAAATGACGGTTGGAGTGGATATTACGGATAAGTTAGGGTATACGCTTTTAAAAAAGGGCGTAGTAGATTATGAAACGCTTGACAGAGCTTTAAAGATTAAAGAACAAGAGGATTCCAAAACAAGACGAAGTTTGGCGCAGATACTTGTATCTGATTTTGGGGTTGATCACGATAGCGTATTTAAAGAAGTTGCAAATCTCTATGGCTTCAGGGAGATTTACCTTGCGGATGAGAACATTGACAAAAATAGAATTGATTTTATAAAGAAACTTGTTGATCCACTTCCCCAAGCACTTAAGGAGCAAATGAGGTCGGAGAAAATCCTGCCTTTGAAATATGATGAACAAAGACCTGATAAACTTATTTTAATTTCCGCTGATCCTACAAGTAGAAGTATACCTCTAATTGCAAGGGCGCTTGGTGCGAAAAGATATGAAGTGTGTTATGTAAGGTTGAAAGATATACAAAATCTTTTTGATAAAGTTTTTCCGCCTGAAAATGAATTCTTAAAAGTCCTTGAAGAATCAAAACTTGAAATAACTGAGGAAGATCTTGAAGAGGAAACGCTTGATGAAGCTGCGCTTGAAGCGGAGATAAACAAAAGCATGTTAGTTAATCTCGTCGAGGGGATGTTAGTCGAGGCAGTGAGAAAGGGTGCAAGTGATATTCACATAATTCCAAAAGATTCAAGAACAACGGAAATTCACTTTAGAATAGATGGGAAACTTAGACTTTGGCATGTTCAGGATGGAATAAGACCTGAGGCGATTGCAGCAGTCGTGAAAGACAGGTCAAAGAATGTTGATAGGTTTGAACGAGAGATGGCGCAAGATGGATTTATCCAGAGAAAGGTTGATGGACATATGATAAGATACAGGGTTTCAATTCTTCCTATAGTTGGGAGAGAGTTTCAATATAAGTTTGAGAGCATTGTCATTCGTGTCCTTGATGATAGGAAAGTTATAACTGATCTTGATAAACTTGGTTTTCAAGGCAAAGCGAAGGAATTTTTCATTAAAGCGATTTCAAAACCACAGGGGATGGTTATCGTTACAGGTCCTACGGGGAGCGGTAAATCAACAACATTGATGGCTGCTTTGCATTATATTATAAAGCCAGAAATAAATGTCTTGACGGTTGAGGATCCTGTTGAGTATATAATTCCGGGTGCGAGGCAGTTGAAGATCGGTCCGAAGATGAATTTTGAGCAGGCGTTGAGAGCTATTTTGCGTCATGACCCTGATGTTGTTATGGTCGGTGAGATAAGAGATAAGGAAACAGCGGAGATAGCAATTAAACTTGCAAATACAGGGCACTTAACATTTTCAACCCTACATACGAACGATGCCCCGAGCGCTATATCGAGATTGTATAAAATGGGAATTGAAACATTTCTTATTGCATACGCTATAAACATTATAATTGCGCAGAGATTGATACGAAAATTGTGTGATAAGTGTAAGCGTCCAATAGAAGACCTTGACCCAGCAATTCCTTTAAGTTTGGGATTTACGGAAGAAGAAATTAAAAATACCGTTTTCTACGAAGCCGTTGGATGTGACCAATGCCATGGTGGATATAAAGGGAGGATCGCCATACATGAGGCACTTTATTTCACGAAAGAAATTCGCAGATTAATTTTCAAAACAGGGAGAGATATTGACGAAGAAGCAATAAGAGAGCAAGCTATAAAAGATGGTATGTTAACTTTAAGAGCAGCTGGAAGAGAGAGGATAAAGCAGGGACTCACGACATTTGAAGAAGTTGCGCACGCTACAACTGAAGATTAACAAAGTGAGAAAAGTTTTATGACAACTGGACAAACATTAATAACTATTTTAGCGTTGGCGCTTCTCTCGCTCGCTGTTTTAAACATAAACCGCGGTCTATCAAGCCACGATGTCTCACTCGCTCAAAATAGATACAGGCTTGAAGCTCTCTCAATTGCAACATCATATATAGAGCAAGCATCCCAATATTATTTTGATGAAGCCGTTGCTGATACAAATAATACTGCTAAAACCGATCCGAATACCTTTTCTTCAACTCTTGGACTTGATCCCGATGACTCAACGATGTTTGGAATTGAAATTGACGATTTTGATGATTATAACAATATAAGCAGAATTGATACTGGAAGAAGCAGTGTGATATACAGGGTAAGTTTTAAGGTTGAGTATGTCAACCTCTCGGGCAATAGAGTTATACCGGTTTCATACAAAACATTTCATAAAAGGATGACTGTGTTTATAACGGATATATATGACCCGCCGTTAATTTACAGAGAAACGGCTTCGGGTAAGGTTAGGGATACGATCAAAATTAGTTTTGTCTATAGTTATTGGTTTTATAATTAAATTTTAATTACCTCGATGAGTTCGTTGCTTGATTACATAATGGCGACAGTTATAGGAGGAGCTATTTTGCTTATTACGATAACTGTCACTGATACAGGTACTCGGGAATTCCTTAATTATAATTCAGACGCCATCACTCAGATAAATCTTGCAAATACATCTGGAGTAATTGAGTATGACTTGAGAAAAATGGGTTATGGGGTTCCAGAGGGATCTCAAATTATTTTTAAGGCTGAACCAAATCATCTTAAGTTTATAGCACATTTAAATCGTGAGTTTGATTATTTTGGTCATATAGTACCACATAGAGATAATATCCCTGATACTATTGAATATGTTATATCGCTTGCAGAAACCATAGATTATGGTGATACTGTTTTGAGAACTTATAAAATTACGAGGATACTAAAAATTACGGGGGAAGGCAATCGAGCAACAGATATAGGCAGAATAGGGAATCAGCAAGTTTTCAGATATCTTGATCAAATAGGGAATCCAGTTGATCCGGGGACGGAATTAGTTGCTACAAAAATGGTTGAGGTGACTCTTACGATGTTTAATCCGAGAGTTGTTTTGTCACCCGAGCTTGTTAGAA
>JBKBWH010000076.1:0-7639 GCA_046289115.1 Candidatus Kryptonium sp. | reverse complement strand
TATCTTTTCAAATTGATCGATTCATTGTCAATCGCAACTGGAAATTCTATCCCAAGTCGTTTCATCTCCTTATCAACATTTTCAACTTTCCTTTCAAATGGGAATTTCGGAATATGAACACCAAGAATGAAAAGTCCTTTATCCTTATATCTCTTAATCCACTCCTCAACATACATGTAAAGTTCATTCCACTTCCCACTCGCATAATTGAAAAACAAAAGAAGCACGACATATCCCCTAAGATCCTGAAAAGATACCGGCTCCGAATTAAGCCAGTAGTTTGCAACTATATCTATTGCCCTGTTGTTTTCTTCAACGATTTGTTTTTTATAATCTCCTTGCATGGATTCATCACGCAATTTTTATTTTCATTGTCAATCTAATGAACCAAATTTTAACTTGCAAATTTAGAATCCTCTCTCTTTTGTTTTAAGCGAAATCCTATTTAATTTATATAAAAAATAAAATTCAAGTCATAAATGAAACCGGATTTAAAGGCAATATTCAAACAGATCGAGAAAGTTCAAGAAGAACTCGAAAAAGTTCAAGCGGAACTTGAAAAGAAAACCGTCACAGAAGAAGCCGGCGGTGGAATGGTTAAGGTGACAGCAAATGGAAAAAGAGAGATCATCAAGATTGAAATTGATAAAGAGGTTGTAAATCCAGACGATGTGGAAATGCTTGAGGATTTACTTGTTGCTGCAGTAAATAAAGCGCTTCAAAGTGCTGATAAAATGATAAATGAAGAGATTGCAAAAGCAACCTCTGGATTACTTCCCGGATTAGGCGGATTTCCTTTTGGTTTCCCGGGCTTTAAGGCGTGAAATAAATTAATTAAAGAAGATATGCTTTACACATCCGAAAGCCTTGAAACTCTCATAGAAGAATTAACCAAATTTCCCGGCATCGGAAGGAAAACGGCGCAACGACTCGCACTTTACATTTTAAAGCAACCAAAAGAAGAGGTTGAAAAACTTGTTCAAGCAATAATAGATGTCAAAGAAAAAATAAAATACTGTTCAATTTGTTACAACATAACCGAAACTGATCCATGTCCAATCTGCTCAAGCCCCAAACGGGATAAAACCACGATTTGCGTTGTTGAAGAACCGATGGATGTTCTCGCGATAGAAAAAACCAATGAATATAACGGGCTTTACCATGTCATCGGTGGTGTTTTAAACCCGCTTGAAGGCATCGGACCGGATGATTTAAAAATTAAAGAACTTATCCACAGGGTCTCATCCGGCGGAATTAAAGAGGTTATAATCGCTTTAAATCCAAGCGTTGAAGGGGAGACAACTTCAATTTATATAGCAAACCTTATCAAACCATTTGGCGTAAAAGTCACACGCATTGCCAGAGGTCTACCAATCGGAACAGCGCTCGAATATGCAGACATAGCAACAATAGTCAGAGCCATCGAAAATAGAACAACAATGTAGGTGAGAAAAAATTTTTTAATAACATCGCCTCCCGGAACCGGGAAAACAACAGCGATAAAAAAATTTATTGATCTTGTAAGTGGGAAATTTAAAGCTTCGGGTTTCATAACCGAAGAGATCAGGGATAGAACAGGAAAAAGGACGGGCTTCAAAATCATTACGCTTGATGGAAAAACAGGAATACTTGCCGATGTAAATTTAAAAAACTCACCAAAGGTTGGGAGATACGGGGTTAATTTAAAAGATATTGATAACATTGCGGTTCCATCAATCGATCTAAATTCAGACATAATTATAATCGATGAAATCGGCAAAATGGAGTGCTTTTCAAAACCCTTTGTTCAGAGAGTTTTTGAAGTCCTTAATTCAGAAAAAATTCTTGTTGGAACGATTAAGGAAAAGGGGGATGAGATAATAAACAAAATAAAATCTCGAAACGATGTTGAGTTAATAAAACTCACGCTCGAAAATAGAGATGAAATACCTTTTTTAATTTTTCAAAAAGTCGTCACCCTCTTAAGCAAAGTTTACCCTTCAAATAGCGAAAAGACAAAAATCTCAAACTGATGTCCCTTGCCGAAAAAGCCTAGGTTTTGTTTTTGCTCGTTTTTTTCGTATTTTTACCCAGATTTTGAGGTAAATTTTTCTAAATTCACCTTTCATAAAGCTCTCCCCAACCCAGTTGGGGAGATTTAAAAGCTAAAATTTAAAAATAAACAAAGAAAGAAAGGTGAAAAGGACATATCAACCACATAACACAAAACGCCGTAGGACACACGGATTCAGAGCAAGGATGAAGACAAAAAGTGGTAGAAAAATCCTCGCAAGAAGAAGAGCAAAGGGAAGATGGAAATTAACTGTAAGTGATGAACGCTAAAAGATTTACTTTACCAAAAAAAGAAATTATCAAAAAGTCAAAAGAGATAACAGAGATAATTAAAAATTCAAACTCTGTTGCTGGTGATTTAATTAAAATCTATTTCCGCCTTTCGCCAAACCGTGATATTATCTCGAGAGTGGCTTTCGCGGTATCAAAAAAAGTAAAACCAGCTGTTCTAAAAAACAGGGCAAAAAGATTGTTGAGAGAGGTCTATCGGTTAAACAAGCACAAGCTGATAGACCTTCTCTCTTTAAAGAACAAGTCGATCGATATGGTTATGATCTTTATTGGAGATAAGGAATTTTTAAAAGAGTTAAAATACGCTGATGTTGAAAAAGATTTCTTGCAATTGATGAAAAAAATTTCAAAGGCGATAAATGAAGTTTAATGTTTTCACACGACTTATGATTGTGCTGATCAAATTATACAAAACTTTTATTTCACCAATTTTTCCACCGAGTTGTAGATTTTACCCTTCATGTTCTGAATATTCAATCCAAGCTTTTTCAAAACATGGTTTCTTAAAAGGTCTATGGCTTTCGACAAAAAGAATTGTAAGATGCAATCCCTTTAATCCAGGTGGAATCGATGAGGTCCCTTAAAAAATTAAACAAAGGTGTAAAGCAATGGATAGAAATTCGCTTCTTGGAATAATTTTAATCACGCTTGTTCTACTGATTTGGATGTGGTATAACGCCCCGAGAGCACCGCAAAGAAACCTTGAGGTTCAAGATACTCTTGAGGTAAAGAAACAATTGACCGAACCTGAGGTAGTACAAGCAAAGGGTGATACATTTGGAATTTATTTCTCCCACCTTTCAAAAGGTGAGGAAAAAAAGATACTTGTTGAGACAGATTTATATACATGCGTTATTTCCTCAAAGGGTGCGCTCGTTGAAAAATTCGAGCTAAAGAAATTTAAAACATGGGATGGGTATCCAGTTCAACTCGTCGATATGGACAAGGGCGGTGATTTCTCACTTCTTTTTATGACAACAGATGGTAAAATAATTAACACAAAGCATCTATACTTTAATACAAAAGCAAGACATTGGGAAAACTTCGTCCTAAAAAATAAGGGTGAAAAAACAGAAATCGAATTTACCCTTGATGTCAACGATTCAAGTAAACTGATAAAAAGGTTTATTTTTGAAAATGGGAAATACTCATTTGATACGGAAGTTGAATTTGTAAAGATGGAAAAGATAGTAGCAAACTTTGAATATCAAGTTGTTTGGGAAACTGGGATAAATCTTACAGAGGAAAACAGCGTTGAAGAATCGTATTTTGCAAGTGCATATGCAAAAGTTGGAGATGTATATGAAACAATTGACGCAAGCGAGTTTGGCGCCAAAGTTTCACGCTCATATTCTGGAAACACAAGATGGGTTGGGACACATAACAAATACTTTGCAGTCGCAATTATATCAAACGATCACTCAGATGGTGCCTACCTTGAGGGCGAGAGAATCCCATTACCTAATAACGGCGTTAAAGAAAACTATCTCGTAGCGCTAAAGGTTCCGTTTCGCGGAAATAATTATCAAAAAAATTACTTTACGGTTTATCTTGGTCCGCTTGATTATAAAACTTTGAAATCCTATGGCGTTGGACTTGAAGAGATGATAAGCTTGGGTTTGCGCTGGCTCATAAGACCTATATCAGAATATGTTCTTCTTCCATTCTTCACATTTTTACATTCATTCATACCAAACTATGGAATTGTGATTATAATTTTCTCAATAGTGATTAAAATTCTCCTCACCCCGCTGACACTAACTCAGATGAAATCAATTAAAAAGATGCAAGCGATTGCCCCAATTTTAAAGGAGTTACAAGAAAAATATAAGGATAATCCGCAGAAGTTGAATCAAGAGGTCATGCGTGCGTATCGCGAATACGGTGTCAATCCATTCAGTGGATGCTGGCCTTTGCTCTTACAATTGCCGATACTTTATGCGCTGTTTTCACTCTTCCGCGTCACAATTGAATTAAGACAGGCGGGATTTATTCTCTGGATTAAAGATCTTTCTGTTCCAGATACAATTATAAAGTTACCCTTTTACATACCAATTTTTGGGGTACATCAGATAAGCGGTCTGGCACTATTGATGGCTATCACTATGTTCATCCAGCAGTGGATGACATCTGCCACCGTGGATAAGAGACAAAGAACGATTGCAACGATTATGACAATCCTTTTCTTCTTGATATTTAACAATTTACCCTCTGGGCTTAATTTGTATTACTTCATTTTTACCGTCCTTTCGATACTACATCAATGGTATATAAACAAATACACAAAAGTTGAATTAAAGCCATCGACCGACAAAAAGAGACCATTTAAAGGTGGAATTTTTAAGAAATTTGACATCCCCACAATAAGCGAATTAACAGGTGCTAAAAAGAAGAAAAAATCGAAAAGATGAAAACGAAGTTATTAAAACTGATTTTAACTTTTCTCATTTTAAATGCTAAAAGTTTGCTTGCGCAGTTCTCCCCAGAAGATACGGTTCTTGTCGACATTCAAAAAGTTAACCCGAGAATAATGGTCGAAATAAAATATGCAACTGAGGATAACTTCACTGGTAAAAAACTTTACGATGCCCCAAAATGTTTTTTGAGAAAATTTGTTGCGCTTAAACTTGACTCAATCCAAAAAGAACTTGAAAAAGTTGGACTTGGATTAAAAGTGTGGGATTGTTATCGTCCTCTCTCCGTTCAAAAAATTTTATGGTCAATTGTCCCAGATGAAAGATATGTGGCAAATCCAGCGAAAGGTTCAAGACATAACCGAGGTTGTGCAGTTGACTTAACGCTTGTAGATTCAACTGGAAATGAACTCCCAATGCCAACCAAATACGACGATTTCACCGAAAAGGCACATAGAGATTATTACAACTTACCCGATACAGTTATAAAAAATCGCAAACTTCTCGAAGATATAATGAAAAAATATGGTTTCATCCCGCTTCCCACTGAGTGGTGGCATTTCGACGCCCAAGGTTGGGAAAATTTTTCAATCCTCGACATCCCCCTGAAAGAGCTTAATAAAAAATAAAAGGGGCAAAATACGCCCCTTTTTATTTATGTTCCAGCACTGTAATCTTTGATGTAAGCCTTCTGCTCCTTTGTTAACTTGTCAATTTTAATTCCCATAGTTTTCAATTTAAGCTCAGCGATTTCCTCATCTTGTTCTGGTGGAATTTCATATACCTTAGGTTCAAGCTTTTTCCCTTTTTTAAATAACTCAACAAGCCGAAGTTGAGCCATAAATTGATTTGCAAACGACATATCCATAACCTCAGAAGGATGCCCCTCTGCAGCAACGAGGTTTACAAGCCTTCCCTTAGCAAGCACAAAAATTCTTCGCCCATCTTTTAATAAGTATTCTTCAACATTGTTTCTTATCTCTTTTATGCTTTTTGCCATCTTCTTCAACTGAACAAGATTTACCTCAACATCATAATGTCCTGTATTACAAACTATGGCGCCATCCTTCATGACTTTGAAATGTTCTTCAGTTATGACATCCTTAACACCTGTAGCTGTGATAAAAATATCGCCAATTTTCGATGCTTCTTTCATCGGCATAACTGTAAAGCCATCAAGAACAGCTTTTAATGCGGCAATCGGCCTAACTTCCGTGACAATCACATTTGCCCCAAGTCCCCTTGCCCTCATCGCAACACCTTTTCCACAATGACCATATCCAGCAACGACAACATTTTTCCCAGCGATTAAAACGCTTGTCGCCCTTAAAATTCCATCGAGCGTTGATTGTCCCGTCCCATACACATTGTCGAAATCCCATTTTGTCTCAGCATCGTTAACAGCTATGATGGGATATTTTAAAGCTCCTGCCTCAGCCATTGCTCTTAGTCTTTTTACACCCGTTGTCGTTTCCTCTGTCCCTCCGATTATATCTGGTATGAGTTCAGGGTGCTTGCTATGAATTGTGAAAATTAAATCAGCTCCATCATCAAGTGTTAAGTTGGGTTTTATATGCAATGTCTGTTCAATCGCCCAATAAAATTCGTCAACGCTCATACCATGCCAAGCGAAAATTGAAATCCCCTGTTTCGCAAGAGCTGCTGCTATTGTATCTTGAGTCGAAAGTGGATTACATCCGCTCCAGCTAACTTCTGCACCGCACTCGACAAATGTTTTTATCAACACAGCTGTTTCCTTGGTTACATGAAGACATCCAGCGATTCTAAAACCTTTAAACGGCTTTGTCTTGCTATATTTTTCCCTCAAAGCCATTAAAACAGGCATCCTACTTTCAGCCCAACGTATTTGCTTAAGCCCTTCATCAGCAAGTGATAAATCTTTAACTTTATACACGCCCTTTACTTCGTCCATTTAAAACGTTCTCCTTTTGTTTTTGATTTTACTTTAAAAGTTCCCTGAACATAGAAACATAATCAAGTTTTTCCCATGTAAACTCGGGTTCATTTCTCCCAAAATGACCATAAACAGCGGTTTTACGATAGATAGGTCTTTGAAGTTTGAGTCTATCAATTATCCCACGTGGGGAGAGATCGAGATTTTCTTTTATGAAATCAGCGATCAAATTATCCGGGACTTTTCCAGTTCCTTTCGTATCTATATAAATTGCAACTGGATCTGCTACACCTATCGCATATGCAACTTGTATCAAACATTCATCAGCGAGTCCAGCTGCGACGATATTTTTCGCAATATGTCTCATTTCATAAGCTGCACTTCTATCAACTTTGGTTGGGTCCTTTCCAGAAAAACAACCACCGCCGTGTGGCGCCCTACCGCCGTATGTATCAACTATTATCTTTCTCCCCGTAAGTCCAGTGTCACCATGGGGACCACCGATTACGAATGAGCCAGTTGGATTGATATGATACTTTGTCTTTTTATCAAGATATCCTTCCGGTATAACCTCCTTTATGACGAACTCTTTTAAGTCTTCGGCGATATCTTTCGATGTTAACTTTTTCCCTTTATACTTTTCATCATGTTGAACTGAGAAAACGATAGTGTCAACTCTAACTGGTTTACCTGTGTTATCATATTCAATCGTCACTTGACATTTTCCATCAGGCCTTAAGTATGGCATTAAATTAGTTTTTTTCCTGACATAAGCAAGGCGCTTCATCAGTTTATGGGCAAACATAATTGGCATCGGCATAAGTTCAGGGGTCTCTCTACATGCATAGCCAAACATCATACCTTGATCTCCTGCTCCTAAGTCTTCTTCTTGTTCGGTATCCAGTGGATTATCCACTCCCTGAGCTATATCTGGTGATTGAGGATCTATGGAGGTTATAACAGCTAT
>JBKBWH010000075.1:0-7701 GCA_046289115.1 Candidatus Kryptonium sp. | reverse complement strand
TGCCGATACAGCGGGGGCTGATGTAGTTTGCAGGATTTATCAAGAGAGGGATAAACCAGATCCTGCTTTTTTCATCGGCAGAGGTAAAGCAGAACAAATAGCCAAGATCGTTGAAGAAGAAAAAATTGATCTGGTAATTTTTGACGATGACTTATCTGGAGTTCAAATCAGGAATTTAGAAAATGTGATAAACTGCAAAATTATAGATAGAACGACGCTTATACTTGATATATTCGCATCTCATGCAAGGACAGCACCAGCTAAGATACAGGTTGAACTCGCCCAGCTTGAATATTTATTGCCGAGATTGACAGGTAAATGGCGACATCTTTCAAAGCAATATGGTGGCATCGGCACAAAGGGACCCGGTGAAACACAGCTTGAAACGGATAGACGGCTCATCAAAAGAAAAATTGCAATTTTAAAGAGAAAATTAGGCGAAATTGACAATCAAAGAAAAGTTCAAAGAAAAGGTAGGCGTGATATTTTCAGAGTTGCACTCGTTGGTTATACAAACGCTGGGAAATCAACCCTTTTAAATGTGATGGCTAATACAAATGTTTATGTTGAAGATAAACTTTTTGCAACCCTTGATGCGACGACTCGAGTTATCAAATTTTCCCCAACCAAGAAAGTTCTGTTAACCGATACGGTCGGTTTCATAAGAAAACTTCCACATCATCTCATCGCGTCTTTTAAATCAACGCTTGATGAAATTATCGAAGCGGACATTTTAATTCATGTTGTTGATATATCATCTCCTAATTTCAGAGAGCAGATAAAAGTTGTTGAGGAAACTCTTGAAGAACTTAATTCACTTGACAAGCCAACAATTATCGCGTTTAACAAAATAGATAAGTTGCAGGATAGGAGTATAATTCATACCCTTGCGAAAGAATATGAAAACGCTGTTTTCATATCTGCATCTCGTGGGGTGAACATTCAAGCGTTGAAGGAGAAAATTCTTAAGTTGATAGATGATTATTATGTTGAGATAACTGGTAAAGTTAATGTTTCAAATCCTGAAGCTATGTCGATTATCTACAAATTGGGAGAAGTTCTTGATGTAAAGTATGACGACGATAATTACATAACACTAAAAATTAAGGTAGAGAAAAGACACCTTCCGAAGATTTCAGCATATATTTTAACTTGAGATTTCACTTCCAGCTGTCATACTCAACTGTGCACCAAGCTTCATCATCAACATAAAGCTCACGAGATGATTTTAACCGTGGGAGTTTTTTAAGTTTGATCTTATCATACGCTTCCACCCTGAAAAAAGAGGATCTAAACCAATTAGTGTTAGGTATGCCGATTTTGAGTTTTTTATTGATCAAATAATGGTTGTAGTTTTCGATCCATTGATTTTCATCCTCTGGATAGTAAGAGAAATCGCGAATTATATCCGTTATAACCATTCCTGTTGAAAGAATAAACCTTTGTATGCGATGCCATTTTTCAAGGTTTGCTTCAATGTGAGTCAAACCGAAATATCCTGACGAGTTTCTCTTTTTCAAAGCTTGCATACATCTGTATATGAAGAGAATGAAACCTTGGAGCGTTTCAACAGGATCTGTTAAAAATGTATCATATTTATTCATCTCTTTTCTCGGGAATGAATCAAGGACATCATGGGTTATCGTCGTTATGTTAAGATCATATTCTTTTGACACATCATTTATGAAGTCAGTTAGTCTTTTGTCAATTTCAAGAACAGTTATTTTTTTTGCAACGCCGAGCAAGCCAATTGCTATGCTTACGAGGTCATCATCTCCGAGGATAAATATTGCCTTATTTTCTATGTCACCTCTCTCATACATAAAGATTGCACGCCTTATCGCGTCTTCAGCACTTATGAATCCTTGGTCATACTCAATTGATGGAAGGGGTCGATTTTTGACAATGCTTTTATAAGTTTCAAAAATTTTTAAATATTCACCCTTTATTTGAATTCCACCGCGACAATGCTCACATCTTGGATCTGGATAAAATTTTATCTGTGTTTGACCATTGAGGTAAAATTTATCTCCTGCCCTTTTTATGATGTTTTCTTTTAGAAGTTTGTTCAATACCTGATAAAGTTCCTTTAAAGTGCCATCTTGTCTGTTTACTATTTCCCAAAAAGTTTTCTCACCTGAAGATAGGGCGCGTAGTATCTGATTTTTAATCTTGTTATTAGTCATAGTTACTCCGCCTACTCTAATTTTTGGAAAATTTACAAATTTATTTTGTTATTTCAAACTGAGCAAATGTCAAAAATTTTGTCCCGTTAAGTTTTTAATGTGGCATTTTTGGACAAGGGAGAGTTTTTAATTTTTTTCTTTGACTAATTTATAGTAAGGTTTGTTTGGCATAGTGTTTGATTTTTATTTAAAATGAAGTTATATTAAGAGGTGAAAAATAAATCTTGGAACGCGATGAAAAACTTTAATCTCACCGAGCGCATTCAGAGAGTCAGAAAGTATTTCCGCAAGACTTCAAAGGAAGAGGTAATAATTTTAATAAATCAGGCGATAAGAGAACTTGGGGAAATTGAGAATAGGACTGATGAGATATGGGCTCATATTATGGATATGAGCAGAGGTAAGAAAAAAGATAGGAAGGTTTATATTGAGTTGATCGGGGAGGAACTTGATAAGATAATTGAAGGGGTTGAGACGGTGAAAGAAATTTTGAACAAGGCGAAGGGGCATATCCGTTTATCTCAGAGAAAGGAACATGAAATTGACCTTTGGATTTAAAAAAGAAAAACAGATAAGATATGCAAGTAACACTTCAAAAAGCCTTCATTAAAATTGACAAAGAACAATGCAAAGGTTGTACGCTTTGCCTTGAAACATGTCCAGTTGATGTTTTAAAAATTTCGGATAAGTTTAATTCACGCGGTTATCATTATGCGGAATATGTTGGAGATGGTTGCACTGGTTGTGGGGTTTGTTTTTATGCATGCCCTGAACCAGGAGCTATAACTGTTTACAAACGCGGTGCACTCGTTGATGAAGAAATTTTAAACGAAGCATAAGCTGCTTCGTTTTTTTATTTAAATTAAAAACCGCCAATAAAACAGCGGTTTAAGAAAAAACAAAAAAGGAAATTTTGAAGTATGCCTAAACAACTGATGAAGGGAAACGAGGCAGTTGTAAGGGGAGCAATTTTGGCAGGTTGCAGAGCATTTTTTGGGTATCCAATTACACCAGCAAGCGAAATCGCTGAAGCTGCTGCACTTTTGATGCCTGAAGTTGGTGGAGTTTTCATTCAAGCGGAAAGTGAAGTTGCAGCAATTAATATGCTTTTCGGAGCAGCAAGCGGTGGCGTAAGGGCGATGACCGCATCATCGAGTCCCGGGATAAGCTTAATACAGGAAGGAGTTTCATATGCAGCAGGAGCAGAATTACCGATGGTTATAGTTGATATTATGCGAGGTGGTCCAGGACTTGGTAATATAGCGCCGGAACAAGGGGATTATTATCAAGTCGTTAAAGGCGGTGGTCATGGGAATTACAAGGTTATAGTCCTTGCTCCTAATTCCGTTCAGGAAATGTGTGATTTGACTTATCTTGCATTTGATCTTGCTGAAAAATATAGAACCCCTGTTTATGTCCTTGCCGATGGATTTATCGGGCAAATGGTTGAACCAGTTGAATTTCCGGAGCCGAAACTTCCACAAATTGATAAAACATGGTGTGTTGATGGAACCGCTGAAACAAGACATAATCTTATAACATCAATCTATCTTGCTCCAGAGGAGTTAGAACAACATAACTTAAAATTAAAAGAAAAATATGAACGCATAAAAAGAGAAGAAGTAAGATACGAAGCTTATAAAGTTGACGATGCTGAGATTGTTTTGGTTGGTTATGGTATAGTGTCAAGAATTTTAAAAAGCGTTGTTGATATAATGAGGGAAAATGAGTATAAAGTTGGATTGTTAAGACCGATAACTTTATTCCCATTCCCTGAGGGAAAAATTAGAGAACTTGCTAAAACTGCACAGGTATTTTTCGTTGTTGAGTTGAGCACAGGTCAAATGGTTGATGATGTAAAGCTTGCTTTAAATGGGATGCGTGAAGTTAAGTTTTATGGGAGATGTGGAGGTATGGTGCCATCTGCTGAGGAGATCATCGAGCAGGTTAAATCTATTTTTGAAGAACTTGAAAAGGAAATTGAACATCAAAAGTGAGGTGGAAAAATGGCAACAACAATATTGAAAAAGCCCAGCACTTTTTATAAGGTTTTTACAAGAAAACCAGATGCAGATAAAATAAATACGCACTATTGCCCAGGCTGTGGGCATGGAAAACTACATAAGTTAATAGCTGAAGCAATTGAGGATTTGGGGATTCAAGATAGAGTGATAATTATAAATCCAGTTGGTTGTTCAGTTTTTCTTTATTACTATTTTGATACTGGACATATACAAGTTGCTCATGGTAGAGCTCCGGCAGTTGCAACAGGCATTAAGCGTGTTCATCCACATAGCATAGTTATAAGTTACCAGGGTGACGGTGATCTTGCAGCAATTGGCGGTAACGAGATTTTACACGCAGCGAACAGAGGAGAGCATATAACTGTTTTCTTTGTGAATAATGCAATATATGGTATGACGGGTGGACAAATGGCCCCAACCACTCTTCCTGGAATGAGAACAACTACAACACCGCGAGGAAGGGATATTCACAATGATGGTTACCCGCTAAAAATGGCTGAATTGATAGCAACGCTTGAAGCTCCTGTTTATGTTGAGCGAGTAGCTTTGACAGACGCAAAAAATATGGCGAAAGCAAGAAAGGCGGTTAGAAAAGCAATTCAAATACAAGTTGAGGGAAAGGGATTTGCTTTTGTTGAAGCGCTCTCTACCTGTCCGACTGGCTGGGGGATGAATCCACCGGATGCGGAGAAATGGGTAAATGAAGTCATGACAAAATATTTCCCACTCGGTGTCTTTAAAGATATCTCTGATAAAGTTGAACCTGTAAAGTTTGAAAAGAAAATTTTAACAGCGGAAGAAATCAAAAGTGCGATCGGAATTAACGGTGCTGAGATTACGCAGGTAAAAAAATATCAAAGAAACACCGTCGCTGAAAAATATAAAAACCCAAAGATAAAAATAGCTGGATTTGGCGGTCAAGGAATTCTTTTGCTTGGGCTTATACTTACTCAAGCTGGAATGCTCGAGGAGTATCATGTCTCTTGGCTTCCTTCTTATGGACCTGAAATGAGAGGTGGAACAGCAAATTGTCATGTAAATATATCTGAAACCGAAATCGCTTCACCCCTTGTGTCAATTCCAACTGTGTTGATCGTTATGAATAGACCATCGCTTGAAAAGTTTGAGGGAACTGTTAAACCGGGTGGAGTTATATTTTATGATAACTCATTAATTGACATTGAACCGTCAAGAAAAGATGTTGAAGTTGTCGCGGTGCCTGCAACGAAGATAGCTGATGACCTCGGTTCGACTAAAGTTGCAAATATGGTGATGATAGGTGCCTACATTGGATATACAGGCATACTAACCAAAGAAAGCATCTTTGACGCTCTTGACATAATGGTTAAAAGAAAAGAGCTCAATGAGTTAAATAGAAAAGCAGTTGAAGCCGGAATTGAATTTGTTATGTAAATTTTTTAGATACCCTCGAAGGGGGCTGAGCGATTCAGCCCCTTTTTAATAATTTTACAACTTCGTTGAAAACCATATCAACTGTTAAAAGTTTCATACATTTCATATAATCTTCACCTTCCCTATTGCAAAAATCAAGATGACATGGATGACATTCAACATCAACTCTCAACGCTTTATGTCTCTCGCTATTTGAATACGGAAACCATATATCTTCTTCCCCAGGTCCGAAAATTCCAATTGTTTTAGTTCCAACCGCAACTGAAATATGCATTGGACCACAGTCGTTTGATATGTAAAGATCAAGTAGAGATAATACGCTGGCAAGTTGGCGCAGATTTAAAGCATCAAGCACAAATACATTTTTTCTTGAAGTGAGGTTAAAAACTTCAATTGCAAGTTCTGTCTCCTTTTCGGAGTGAGTTATGATTACATTAGCGTTTAATTTTAAGGCGATCCTGTTGGCAAGTTCTGCAAAATTTTCTTTAAACCACATCTTTGCTGGCCATGTCGCTCCGGGATGGATTCCAACCATTTTTTTGTTGAAATCAATTCCCTTGTTTTTCAAATAGTTCTCTGCCCACTCCTTTTCATCATCGCTTAAAAAAATTTCTGTTTTCATGTCTTCATATGACAATGGCTCGCTAAATGTTATTCCAATTGGTTTTAGATAATCAAGGTGGAATTTAATTGCATTTTTTCTTTCTTCGCTTCTTGGTATCGGATGTGTGTAAAGGTATTTTCTCCATCCAAATTCACCTCCAATCCTCATCTTTGCGCCACTCAAAAAAGATAAAATCGCACTTCTTGGATTGCCAAACAGGTCTATGACAAGGTCAAATCTTTTAGACCTTAGACTTTTGATGAAATTAATCTGCTCTTTAAATGTCCATGAGAAATCAAAGGGGAGCAGTTCATCTAAGTATGGGTTATTTTCAAGCAGAGTGATGGCATTTTTATCTGCAAGATAAGCGATGTATGAATTGGGAAATTTCTTTCTCACTGCCCTTATCACTGGGGTTGTAAGCACGATGTCCCCGATAAATCGGAGGCGCGTTATGAGAATTTTTTTGAAAATATCCATTTTTGAAAATTTGAAATTTTTTTGACAAATTTAAACAGAAAAAAACAATTTGAAAAGGAAAAATTGCTTCGTGAACATTCAGCGGGAGCAGTAATTTATAGGATAGAGGATGGAGATTTTAAGTTTTTAATTTTAAAGTATGGTCTTGGGCATTGGGATTTTCCGAAGGGAAATGTTGAGAAAGGAGAATCTGAACTTGAAACAGTTAAAAGGGAAGTATTAGAGGAAACGGGGATTGACCAAATTGAGATAATTGATGGTTTTAAGGAAAGAGTGGGGTATTATTACAGAATGAAGGGAAATTTAATTTACAAAACCGTGAATTATTACCTTGCGAGAACCGAACAAAAGGAAGTTAAGTTATCTTATGAGCATGAAGATTATGCCTGGGTTACTGTTTACGAGGCTCTCAAATATATAAAACACAAAAACAGCATAAATGTTTTAAATAAGGCATATGAATTTTTGAAAACAAAGGAGGTAGCGAAGTGAAGAAAATAGTTAATTTTTTGCTTATCGTTCTCGTCCCAATTATTTTGATTACTGCCTTGATTGCCATCTTCGTAGGGTTTTCTACCAGCGAGAACGAATCAAAGTACGAGAGCGAGCTTTTTATTTAAGATCTGGTAAAAACAAAAATCGGGTGTCTTGATATGTCTAAGTTGTTATCTGACGACTGGATAAATTTGCAAAAAAAATTCTTGGATATCGCTGAAGAAAAAGTGAAAAAGATGAAGGAAGCATTTGAGGTTAAGGATTTTAAATTGATCAAGTTATATGCTCATCAACTTAAGGGCTCTGGCGCATCATTTGGCTTCCAAGAAATCACAGAGATTTCGGAACAAATAGAGCAAAAATGTATTCAAGATTTTTGTTTTGAGGATGAAGTTATTAAAATGATTCATAAACTTGCTGATACAGTTGAAAAGTTTAAATCAAACTATATACATTGATGATTTTGCTTTTGCTATTTTTCCTTGCGCCCGAGCTATCC
>JBKBWH010000074.1:0-7709 GCA_046289115.1 Candidatus Kryptonium sp. | reverse complement strand
GTTATACCGAACCCGAGCTTAATTTATGGGCTTGGTCTACCAGTGCTTTATTACTATGCTGAAATTTACAACATCAACACAATAGATGCAGATAAATATGTGGTCGAATGGAGAATTTACGATTCGTTCGGCAATATAGTTAAAAGTGGGAAAAAATTGAGAATGAAAACAGCAGCAAACGCTGTTGTTGAAGCTGGAACCGTCAATCTGTCTAACCTTCCATCGGGAACATATCGCTTTGTTCTAAGCGCAATCGACACAAGCAAAGATAAAGGCGTAAGCTCCATTAAAAGATTTTACATCTACAACCCGAACATAATGCCAACCGATACATTCCAAATTTCAAAAGGATATGACTTGGCATCCGAATACGCCGGAATGAGCGAAGCCGAACTTGATAAAGAATTCGCAATAGCAAGATACATTGCAACACCAGAGGAAGTTAACAGATATAAACAACTAAAAGGTGAAGAAGCCAAACGGAAATTTCTCGCTGACTTCTGGAAAAAAAGAGATCCCGATAAAAGCACTCCCATCAACGAAATGAAAATTGAATATTTCAAAAGAGTTGAATACGCGAATAGACATTTCAGCGTCGGAAATAAAGAGGGTTGGAGGACGGATAGAGGAAGAGTTTACATTATGTATGGTCCGCCCGATGAATATGAAAGACATCCAAGCGAGGTGGATAGCAAACCGTATGAGATATGGTATTATCACAACATCGAGGGTGGAGTTGAATTCGTATTCGTTGATAAATCTGGATTCTCTGATTATATACTTGTTCACTCAACGAAGCGAAACGAGTTGAGGGACGATAATTGGCGTCTGCACATAGCTCCAAACTAAAAAAGGGCACCTTGAAAGGTGCCCCGTTTTTATCTCAATGCTCCATTTCCTTATGGCTTTTCTCTGGCTTTTTGTCATTGGCAGTAAACCCGACTTTTACAATAGCATCTTCAAGATCACTCACTTTAACTTTTTCGGGATCATAAACAACTTTGACCACTCCAAACTTCTTCTTATAATCCTTCTTTTCAAATTCAACACTTTTTACACCTTCAATCTTTTTAAGTGAATTCTCAACTGATTTAACGCATCCCCCACATTCAATTCCCTTAACATTTATCTTTGTCACCGCTCCTTCAACTTTTGCGGTTTTCTTTTTCTCTTGTTTTAAATCAGTTTCAAAGCCAGCTTCGCTTACTGCCTCAGCAAGCTTATCAACCCCAACGCGAGCCGGATTATAACTAACTTTGACGAGCCCATAACTTTTATTGAAATTCGTCTCTTCAAATTCAACAGAATTAACACCATTAACATTAATCAATGCCTCCTTCACCTCTTCCACACAATGGTCGCATGTAATTCCTTTAACTTTAAATTTCACAGTAGCCGATTTATCTTGGGAAATAGCAACGCTTAAAATTAAATAAGCAAATAACAGAAGTGAAATTGTCTTCTTCATTGGTTCACCTTTATATTTTGTTTTTGATTTTAAAATTGTAAACGCCCTTTCTCGCCGATTAGTTTCAACTAAAGTTAAAAATCGTAAATCTCATTTCGCCTTGGGAAAACTTCAATATGATTTACAAGTAAAGCTTTGCGTAATCTTTCAAGCGTATTCCTGTAGGATGAAAAGCTATACAATTTCATTCGCTCATAAAGAAAATCAAATTGCGTGACATCGAGCGATTCATTAAGCATATCAAGAAATTTCTTGGGCTGGAGTCCAGTCCCACTTAGAAGTTTGCTTCTGCGCAGCAAACTTAAGATGTAAAGGTTTTTCTTAGTATGAGTATGATAACGACGGATTGTATTTATCGCATTTATCTCACTACCAGAAAAAACAACTGCAAGAGAGAATGAAAGCGCCGTTTCCTTCCTATATGTTTTATCAAGATAATCCCCAGTGATAAGATTTATCATCACTTCAGTCCAACCCTCATAGAATAACTCCCAACTGCCTGTGCCACCTGTTAAATATTGAATATGATGAACCAACTCATGAAGCACTAAATCAATTGGTATCGGAACATACTCAGGTATAAGGTGTTCTTCCCCATCAATTAAAACATAATCCCTTATGACAATTGATTTATCTGCGTTGTTATAAAATGAGCTTGCCTCCGAGTTAATTTCTTTGACATCAGTTACGCTTTTAAGCCAATGTTTTTTATCTGGATGACCAAACTGATATAAACTTGCATATTCAAGGGCGGACTTAGCGAGTATGATCTTCGGTATTGGAACCTCGAAGTTAACATTCAAATGATATTTCAAAAGGTTAACGAGATTCCTTAAGGTTTTTTGTGGATATGGTTTCATTCCCCCTTTCCTATGAAAATTTATTTGCTCATCTCAAACATTCTTTCTAGAGGAATAAGAGCCTTTTCAATTATTTCTTTCGGAAGCGTGACCTCAGGCTGTTGATTCTTCATACAAAGATAAAGTTTTTCAAGTGTATTCTTCTTCATATATGGACACTCGTTGCATGCACAGCTGGAATCAGACGGCGCCGGAATAAATATCTTATCAGGGCATGATTTTTTCATCTGGTGAATTATCCCCGGCTCGGTCGCAACAATAAATACTTTATCGGAGCTTGATTGAACATACCTTAATAATGCACTGGTTGAACCAATAAAGTCCGCTTTTTCAAGCACAACATCCTCACACTCCGGATGCGCAATTATTTTCGCCTCCGGGTATTGAAATTTGATCTCAAGTATTTTTCTATCGCTAAATGTCTCGTGAACTATACAGGTTCCCTGCCAAAGTTCCATTTTTCTCCCTGTCTTTTTCATTAAATATCGTCCGAGGTTCCTATCCGGAGCGAAAAGAATTGGCTTATCCTCGGGAATTTGCCTTATAATTTTTTCAGCGTTGCTTGATGTCACAATGATATCGCTCAAAGCCTTAACTTCTGCAGATGAATTTATGTAAGTTATCGCAATATGATCAGGATGAGCCTCACGCCATGCTTTAAATAAAGGAGCTGGGCAATTATCCGCAAGGGAACACCCAGCCTCTACATCTGGGATTAAAACTTTTTTGTCAGGATTTAAAATCTTTGCCGTTTCAGCCATAAAATAAACCCCAGCAAAAACAATCACATCCGCATCCGTTTCCTTAGCCCTCCTTGAGAGCTCCAAACTATCCCCCACAAAATCAGCCAAATCCTGGATTTCCGACTCCTGATAATAATGCGCCAAAATTACCGCATTAAGCTCCTTCTTTAAATTCAAGATTTCTGATTCAAGATCGGTCAGCATTTCTATTCCCTGCACCATTTTACCACCGAAAAATTGTGATTTTACTTTGGCTGAATTTAAATTAAAAAAAATCAATTTGCAAATTTAATCACTTGCCCTCAAAATACAACGGAAATAAGCCCTTGAGCCCGAAGCGATATTTTTAAATTGATTTTATCAAACAGAATAAGTAACTTTTAAATTGTTCCCGAAAATTAGCATTGAAATAAACCGAAAGAGAAAATGTTCAACCAGATTATCTATGAAACGGACGATAGAATTGCGACGATAACCCTAAATAAGCCCGAAAAAAGAAATGCCCTAAATCCGGAACTTGTTGATGAACTTTTGAGAGCATTTGATCTCGCAATGGATGAAAATATAAGATGCGTGATTTTAACTGGAACTGGAAGCTCATTTTGCGCAGGCGCAGATCTTGAATATATCCAAAGATTGTCAAATTTAAACTCATATGAGAATTATCTTGATGCCGAAAAACTTGCTCAACTCTACTTGAAAATTTTCACCTATCCCAAATTAACAATTGCAATGGTAAATGGTTTTGCACTTGCTGGTGGATGCGGACTTGCAAGCGTTTGCGATTTTGTAATCGCTTCAAAAGAAAATGCAAAGTTTGGTTATACCGAACCCAAAATCGGTTTCATCCCCGCTATCGTAATGATATTTCTGCTCAGAAGAATTCCGGGCGGAAAAGCTCGAGAACTTCTTTTAAGTGGAAAGATAATCGACGCTGAAGAAGCTACGAAAATTGGCTTTGCAAATTTATCTGTCCCGGATGCTGAACTTAAAGACTTTACATATAAATTTGCCCAAAATTTGCTCGCGGAAACAAGCCCAGAATCAGTTAAATTTGCAAAAGAGATGTTCTCAAATATATATTCTATGGGATTGAAACAAGCGATTGAGTATGCAAAAGGTATGAACTCGATTTCAAGATTAACTGAGGATTGCAAAAAGGGTATAAATGCGTTTTTAAAAAAAGAAAAAATCAGGTGGTAAAATGAACGAAATTCAAATCTCCGAAGTTAGCAAAAAACTTAAAAGCATAATCCGAAGCGTCCCTAATTTCCCGAAGGATGGCATCGTATTCAGAGACATCACAACTCTTCTCAAAGATAGCGAAGCTTTTAAACTCACCGTTGACACATTTTACCAAAAATACAAAGGCATAAAAATTGATAAAGTCGTAAGTGTTGAATCGCGCGGATTTATTTTTGGCTCGGTTCTTGCCTACTTGCTCGGAGCTGGTTTCGTGCCGATACGAAAACCCGGAAAGCTCCCAGCTGAAAAAATAAGGCAGGAATACCAACTTGAATATGGCACAGATGCAATGGAAGTTCACATCGACGCCATCAAACCAGGTGAAAAAGTCCTTGTCCATGATGATCTCCTTGCAACTGGAGGAACTGTCTCAGCTGCATGCAAACTCATAGAACGACTCGGCGGTGAAGTGATTGGAATTTGTTTTTTAATTGAATTAAGCTTCTTAAAAGGAAGGGAGCGTTTGAAAAATTACGATGTATTTTCAATTGTTCAGTATAACAGTGAGCAGGAAATGTGATGAATAATGAGTTCGTTTTAACAGCAACGCAGGCAATCCAGGCAATTTTATCACCCGCGGTTATGATATCGTCAAGTGCATTTTTTCTCTCTGGTTTAAATGCAAGACATTCAACGCTTGTCAATAGAGTTAGATTATTAAACGATGAAAAAAGAAAACTCATCAAAGAATTCGTAAAGCAAGGCGAGCTTGAATACACAGAAAATGTTCGATTCTTAAGCATAAAAAATCAAATTGATATTCTCGTCAGACGAATTTGGTATATAAGAAACGCAATGCTTTGCCACATAACTGCAGCTATATTTTTTGTGTTAACATCGTTTACGATCGGATTAAACATATTTTTTACAACGCCATTTGTTCGAGAAATTCCACTTTATCTTTTTGTCGTTGGATTGTTTCTCGTCCTCTGTGGAGTTTGTTTTCTTGGGATTGATGTCCTTGTTTCATATCGGGTTATTCTGATTGAGGTAAAAGGCGAGGAATGAAAAATTGATTTTGGAAATTAATTTTTTTAAAATTAACACCGAATGACAGAAAAAATTAAAATAGTGACGACGAATCGAAAGGCGCATCACGACTATGAAATTCTTGAAACGATTGAAGCAGGAATTGTTCTTAAAGGAACGGAGGTTAAATCATTGCGTCAGGGCAAGGTGAGCATACAAGATAGCTACGCAATAATCAAAAATGGTGAAGTATGGCTTTTAAATATGCACATCAGCCCCTATGAATACGGGAACATTCACAACCATGACCCACTGCGAGATAAAAAATTGCTTTTACATAAGCATGAAATTATACGACTTGCGACGAAAGTCAAAGAGCGTGGTTTAACTTTGATACCATTGAAAGTTTATTTTAAAAATGGAAAAGCGAAAGTTGAACTTGCCCTTGTGCGAGGCAAAAGAAAATACGAGAAAAAGGAAGATATAGCCGAAAGGGATTTACACCGAGAATTAAAACGACGATATGCGGACAAATATCGCGAATAATTCCAAAACAAAATAAAATTCGACGAATTGAAATTCCCAAGCGTAAATGAACAGATGGATTTAATTAAACGTGGTGTCGTAGAGATAATCCCTGAGGAAGAACTTGTCAAAAAGATTGAAAACTCAATAAAAACAGGCAAACCTCTTAGAGTTAAGCTTGGCTGTGATCCAACAAGACCTGATCTGCACCTTGGGCACTCCGTCGTCCTAAGAAAATTAAGACATTTCCAGGAACTTGGACATATTGCAGTTTTGATAATTGGTGACTTCACCGCGATGATCGGGGATCCCTCTGGGCAAAACAAAACAAGACCACAATTATCCTTTGAAGAGACAAGAATAAATGGGCAAACCTACTTTGAACAAGCGAAGAAAATTTTACTTCCTGAAAGAGTTGAGATAAGGTATAATTCTGAGTGGCTTGGAAAGATGACATTTGAAGATGTAATACGACTTGCCAGCAAGTACACCGTTGCTAGAATGCTTGAAAGAGATGACTTCACTAAAAGATATAAATCAGGCGAACCAATCAGCATCCATGAACTCTTGTATCCACTTGCTCAGGCAATGGATTCTGTGGCAATTGAGGCAGATGTTGAACTTGGCGGAACAGATCAAAAATTTAACCTCCTTGTTGGCAGGGACATTCAACGAGAATTTGGACAAGAACCACAGGTGATAATAACAACACCACTTCTTGTCGGAACGGATGGAGTCGAGAAAATGAGTAAATCGCTTGGTAATTACATTGCCTTAAATGATCCGCCCCTTGAAATGTATGGCAAAACGATGTCAATTCCAGATGAATTAATTTATGACTACTTTCTTTTAACGACAGATTTACCCCTTGCCGAGATCGAGCAAGTGAGAAAGCAACTTCAAGCTCCAGATGTTAACCCAAGGGACTTAAAACGAAAATTAGCGTGGGAGCTTGTCCGAATGTACCATGGCGCTGAAGCAGCTAATAAAGCGCAGGATGAATTTGACAAAATTTTCGTAAAAAAGGAGATCCCCGATGAAATTGAGGAATTTGAAATTGACTCAAAGGACGAGAAGATTAGGCTCGTTGATCTACTTGTACATACGAAGCTTGCGAGTTCAAAAAGCGAAGCAAAAAGATTAATCCAACTTGGTGGCGTTAGCATCGACGGTAATAGGATTAACGATATTGATACGATCGTTGAACTTAAAGAACCATTTGTAATAAAAGTTGGGAAACGAAAATTTTTAAAGATAAAACCCAAAATTAAAAACTAACTTGCAAGGAGGAAAATTAAAAATTGTATGTCCCAACAAAAATGTTTCTGACAAAAGGGGTTGGGCGCCACAAGGAAAAACTTACAAGCTTTGAAATGGCGCTCCGAGATGCTGGCATCGCACAATTTAATCTCGTCCGCGTTTCAAGCATATTCCCACCGGGATGCAAAATAATCCCAAAGAACAAAGGGCTTGAATATTTAAAGCCAGGGCAAATCGTCCATGTTGTTATAAGTCAGGAATCGAGCAATGAACCGAATAGGTTGATCGCAGCTTCAATTGGTGTTGCTATACCCGCCGATTCTGAACAATTTGGATATCTCTCAGAGCACCACGCATTTGGTCAAACCGATGACAAAGCCGGCGAATATGCCGAAGATCTTGCTGCTACGATGCTTGCGACAACTCTTGGACTTGAATTTGACCCAAATACAAGTTGGGATGAAAGAGAACAAGTATGGAAGATGAGCGGTAAAATAGTAAGAACATTCAACATAACTCAGTCTGCAATAGTTGATAAAACTGGATTATGGACGACTGTTGTCGCAGCTGCTGTTTTAATCCCATAAAATAAAAAAGGTAAGAAGGAAAGGGCAGGCGGGGGGAACCTGCCCTGCGGGG
>JBKBWH010000073.1:0-7755 GCA_046289115.1 Candidatus Kryptonium sp. | reverse complement strand
AAGTTAAGCGTGGTGAAATTTTAGGGCTTCTCGGTCCAAATGGTGCTGGGAAAACTACCACAATAAGAATGATACTTGACATAATTAAGCCAGATCAGGGGACGATAAAGTTTGATGGAAAAGAAATTGACGATGAAATTAAAAGCAAAATTGGGTATTTACCTGAGGAAAGAGGGCTTTATAGAAAAACAAAGGTTATGGAAACGATTCTTTATTTTGCTGAGCTGAAAGGATTAGATAGAAAAGCAGCTTTTGAGAGGGCAAAATACTGGCTTAAAAGGTTTGATCTGGCTGGAAGAGCAAACAGTAGAATTGAAGAACTTTCAAAGGGTAATCAGCAAAAGGTTCAAATTATAATTTCAATTCTTCATGAGCCAGAGCTTGTCATACTAGATGAGCCATTTGCAGGGCTTGACCCGGTTAATCAGGAATTGTTAAAAAACATTTTGTTAGAGCTGAAGGAAAAGAACAAAGCAATTATTTTTTCAACGCATCAAATGGATCAAGCTGAAAAACTTTGTGATTCAATTTGTCTTATAAACAAGGGAAAACTTGTGCTTTCAGGCTCACTTTCTGAAGTTAAAAGCAAATTTGGTAGAAACTCAATTCATATTGAATTTGGTGGTAATGGCGAGTCGTTGAAAAATCTAAATGGAGTGAAAAAGATAGATATATATCCCAATTATGCTGAGATAACGCTTGAAATTGATGTAAGCCCATCCGAGATTTTGAGGGAAATTATAAAACATGTGGATTTGAAGAAGTTTGAGGTGAAAGAGCCGTCTTTGCATTCAATTTTCCTTGATGTTGTATCTCAGGGCATTGCCCAAGGCTAAATTTGTAAAAATTTATCACATTTGATAAATTTAAAATGCTTTTACAAGCTGTTGGATTAAACACGATAAAAATAAAATTAAGGGGTGAATAGATATGAGCAACACTTTGAAAACTGTATTTTTGATGACACTTATGATGGTTCTTTTACTTGCGATTGGAAGTGCGATAGGAGGAAAATCTGGACTTACGATAGCCCTTGTATTTTCGCTGTTGATGAACTTCTTCGCATATTGGTTCTCGGATAAAATTGTTCTTGCTATGTATGGCGCAAGACAAGTTACCGAAGCTGAAGCTCCGAAGTTATATTCAATTGTTCGTCGCCTCACGACCAAGGCAGGTTTACCTATGCCTAAGGTTTACATTATACCGAGTTTGACACCGAACGCGTTTGCAACGGGTAGGAATCCTCAGAATGCAGCTGTCGCTGTAACGGAGGGGATTTTAAAACTTTTAGATGAGAATGAGATTGAAGGAGTTTTGGGGCATGAGCTCGCTCACATTAAAAATAGAGATATCCTAACTGCGACGATTGTTGCGACTATGGTCGGTGCTATAACATTTCTTGCTCGCATGGCTCAATGGTCTCTTTTCTTTTTGGGTGGAAGCAGGGATAGAGAAGGCAATACGAACTGGATAGCGGAGCTTATTTTAATCATAGTTGCTCCTATAGCTGCGGTTTTAATTCAGCTTGCCATTTCAAGGGCTAGGGAATTTGCTGCTGATGAGGTAGGAGCGAAAATTTCTGGCAAACCTCTTGCACTTGCGAGCGCTTTGAAAAAACTTGCCCGTGGGGTTGAATCTATTCCAATGGAAGAGGCAAAACCGGAAACAGCTCATATGTTTATAGTTAATCCATTGCGTGGCGAAGGGATATTGAAATTATTCTCAACGCATCCGCCGATTAACGAAAGAGTGAAGAGACTTGAAAAAATAGCACGCGAAATGGGAGTTTATTATTGAGAAAAATTTTAAACAAATTGATAGAAGCAAATGGCATATAAAGAACCAGCACCTATTCCGGATAAGGAGAATCCTTTTGAATCAATGATGAAAAGATTTGACAAAGCAGCAGAAATTCTTCAACTTGAAAAAGGGGTATATGAATTTCTTAAAACCCCCGCTATGCAAGTGATCGTTTCTATACCGATCCAAATGGATGATGGAAGAATTGAGGTTTTTGAAGGTTATCGGGTGATACATAACTATGCGCTTGGACCGGCGAAGGGCGGGATAAGATATGCACCAGATGTTACACTTGACGAGGTGAAGGCTTTGGCAGCGTGGATGACTTGGAAATGTGCGGTGATGGATATACCCTTTGGAGGAGCTAAGGGCGCAGTTAAATGTGATCCCAAAAAATTAACAAGAGTTGAACTTGAAAAGATAACGCGCAGATACACCGCAAATCTTCTTGATATAATTGGACCAGATAAGGATATACCAGCGCCTGACCTTAACACTGATGAGCAAATAATGGCTTGGATTATGGATACCTATAGCATGCATATGAGAAGAACTGAGCGTGCGGTTGTGACAGGGAAACCGCTTATACTTGGGGGTTCGCCCGGAAGGCGCGAAGCGACGGGGCGTGGCGTTATGATAATTACACTTGCAGCGATGGAAAAATTAAAACTTAATCCGCGGAAATCAACAGCGGTTGTTCAAGGATTTGGTAATGTTGGCTCCGTATCCGCTAAACTTCTTGCTGAACATGGACTTAAGGTAATCGCTATAAGTGATATAACGGGTGGATACTATAATAAAAAGGGAATTGATATTGAAAAAGCACTTAAACATGTTCAGCAAAATCCCGACAGAACTCTTGAAGGATTTAATGGTGGAGAGAAAATTACAAATGAGGAATTGCTTGAACTTGAATGCGATGTTTTAATACCTGCTGCTCGTGAAGATCAAATAACAAAACATAATGCCCCAAGAATAAAAGCCAAGCTAATTGTCGAAGGCGCAAACGGTCCAACAACCGCAAGCGCTGACCCAATTCTTGAAGAGAAAGGAATTCTTGTCGTTCCAGATATAGTCGCAAATGCAGGCGGTGTCACTGTTTCATATTTTGAATGGGTTCAAGATAGAATGGGATTCTATTGGACAATTAAAACGGTTAATGAACGGCTTGAGGAGATGATGCTCACTGCTTTTGAAAATGTTTACAATACAGCGAAAAAATATAATGTATCATTGCGACTCGGTGCGTACATCCTTGCGGTGGATAAAGTCGCCAAAACTTTGAAACTGCGTGGAATTTATGGTTAATCTTATTTGTAAGTTTTTTTTATTCCTTGTGTTTGTAAGTTTGACATTTGCACAAAGCAAGAGCAACTTTGAGATCATTGATAGTTTAATAAGTTCAATTGTTGACGATATTTCCAGTCAAATAAAATCGGAAAAAATAAGGGTCGAATCCAACCTACAGGACAAAGTTATTGAGAACAGAATTTTAAATTCTTTTTTGAGGAAATTCGCCGTATTTTTTTATGATAGCGTTGCCGATGCAGATATTGTTCGACTTGATGCGTTCAAAAGCAAAATTAATTATGTTCCTGAATCAAAAGGTTTTTTTAAAAGTCCCGTTGTCAAGAGAAATATAGAAGTAAGCTTGTATTGTTCTGCGATTGGGAATGGGGAGCTTCTTTTTAGCCGTGATTTTAAAAGGATATATTCGGATTATGTGAAAGCAGATGAAATCAAAAATTTTGAGGATAAAGCCTTTAACTTTACACAGGGTGAATTCGCCGGTGGAAGCTTAACATTGAGCAAGATAATTGAGGGAATAGTGATCGTATCGTCTATCGGAATTGCGGTTTATCTTCTTTTTGCCGTTAGAAAATAAATTTTTGAGGATTGAGAATGTTGAAATCGTTAAAATTATTTTTTTTAATTTCGTTCACGGGTCTGCTTATTTGGGGCTGTTCTTCATCTAAGGAGGTTGCTAATCTTTCGGCTGAGGATCGGTTTGAAATTGGGAAGGAAAAGTTCGACAGAAAAAAGTATCTTGATGCGGTTGAGGATTTCAAGTATATTTTAATTCAATATCCGGGAAGTGCCGTTGCGGATGATGCCCAGTTTTATCTTGCTGAAAGCTATTACAACAAGGGTGAATATCTTCTCGCTGCTTCTGAATATGAAAATCTTATAAGGGGTTATCCTTCAAGCGAATATGTCCCGATGTCAAGGTATAAGTTGGGACTTTGTTATTACAACCTTTCTCCAAAATCACAACTTGACCAGACATACACTTATAAAGCGATTGACGCGCTTCAAGGTTTTATTGAGTATCATCCGACGAGCGAGTTCGTTCAAGATGCAGAACAAAAAATTCATGAACTGATCAACAAGCTTGCTAAAAGAGATTATGAAACAGCTGTATTTTATATGAAAAGGGAACTCTACAGAGCAGCTACAATTTATTTTGATGCAATAATTGAGCGTTATCCAGATTCAGATTATCTTGAAAAAGCATATGCTGGAAAGATTGAATGCTTATTGAAAAGGGGAAGTTATAATGAGGTGATAAGAGTTGTTGAAGAATTTGAAAGAAAGTTCCCATCCAGTGAACTTCTTGAGAAAGTTAAAAAGATGAAAGATGAAGCAAAATCGCGGGTTCAAACAGAGTTGCGAACGGGGAGATAAAATGAGCGAAGTTAAATATGTGAAAGATTCACAAGTTGAAATGACTGAGCTTATACTTCCGAGCGATGCAAATCCTTTTGGTTTCTTGCTTGGCGGGAGGCTAATGCATTGGATTGATATATGTGCAGCTATGTCTGCAATGAAACATGCCGGAAGAGTTGTCGTAACCGCAAGCGTTGACGAATTAAATTTCCTATGCCCGATAAAAATTGGGGAGGTTGTGATTTTGAAAGCATCTGTAAATCGTGTTTTTAGAACTTCTATGGAGGTTGGTGTAAAGGTCTTTGCGATGAATCCGCTTACAGGTGAAGTTCGACATGCAAATTCCGCTTATCTTACCTTCGTTGCGATCGATGAAAGTGGAAAACCTGTCCCTGTGCCACCAATTGTTCCAGAAACGGAAGAAGAGAAAAGAAGATATGAAGAGGCGCTATTTAGACGCCAACAGAGGTTGAAGCACAAAGAAGAGATTAAAAATGCTCGAAAACAGAGATCTGAAAATTTATAGAGTTTTTTTCTTCCTCTTTACATTTTATTTCGAAGTTTTGATTTCCCAGAATAGGCTATTCCCAGTTTTTTTCATTAATGAAATTACACTTCCTGAAGGTTCTTCCGCATTTTCAATTGGAGATTTAAACGGCGACGGCTTTTATGATATCGTTGTTTCTTCACAACGGGCTATAACCTGCCTTGAGAACAACCATAGAAATAACTTTAACTTTTATTTCAGCATACCTGTTAGAGAATCCCCAGCGGATGTTAAGGTAAGTGACATTGATAACGATAATGCATCTGAGATTATCGCAGTTTATAAGGCGCGATCAATGGTTGAAATTTTTAAAAAAGATATGCTTGGCTTTAAACGCTTCTATTCTTTTGAAACAGGAATTTATCCCGATCTGCTCATTTGTTCAGATCTTGACCTAGATGGTCTTAAAGATGTTACAACGGTTGGGAAAATAATGCTTGGGATAACGGTCAATTATCAAACTAAATTAAATCAATTCTCAAATCCTGTTAATTTTTTTCCAAAGATCCCGTTCAAAAAAGTTCAAATTCTTGATTTAAACTATGATGATGTTCCCGATCTTGTTGGTATTGACTGGCTCAATAATTTACTTGTCATCTCATACGGGCGAGGCGATGGAAAGTTTGGACCTGCGTATACTTACAAGCTTCCTGAAGAACCCAATGATTTCGTAGTTGCTGATTTAAACAACGACGGTTTTTTTGACTATGTGATTTCACTCTACTACCTTGACGAAGTTCAACTTTACTATACGACGCAGGCGGGGATAAGTCTCAGATTTAGATTTAAAATTCCAAAACCATTAAAAGTTTGTGCTGGTGATCTGGACGGAAACGGCTTTAAAGATATCGTTGTAAGCAACGCGGAAAGATTGTTCGTTTTTATGAACTCTGGTCGGGATTTTATAAAATATGAATTTTCAGGTGAGGGGGTGATTCAAGTTGAGTGTGCAGACCTTGATGCAAATGGAAGGGATGATATCGTCGTTCTCGATTCAGTTGGAAATAGATTGAGAATTTTTTATTCGGACGCCGAACTTGAGTTTTCTGAAAATTTTTCCATAGCAGTGGGTTTAAATTCATCTGATTTCGCAATCGCAGATTTTAATAGGGATGGTTATGTTGATTTCGTTTCTGTTGGTGATAGTTCAAATTCGCTTCTTGTTTATTATAATGGTGGTAAAATTTATTCTTTTTTAAACCAAAGCAAAAGCTTCACGGATGTTAAAATTTTATCTGGTCCTAATTTAAATTATCTTTTCTGCTCAAATTATGAGACCGGGGCTGTTTCGCTATTTCGCCTTAAAGAGAAAGATGAGATAAAGGAAATTTTTAGATATAATTTTGACAAGCCAAAACCAGTTTTCATGGGCATATCTGAAGACGGATCGGTTGTAATTTTTCTTTCCATATCCGATTCGAATCTCATTTTGATAAAACCGAAGGGTGAGACTGAGTTTGATGAATTAAGTATAAAAGAGATTGACAGCACAAAAGTTATTGCTTCGGCGGTCGGCGATTTAAATGGAGATAGATATTTTGATGTCGCAGTTGTTAATCTCTACAAAAACAACATTATGTTAAATATCTTTAGCAGAAAGAAAGAAGATGAATATGTTAAAAGTTATTCCTCAAACTTGAACAGGTTGATAAAACGAGCGTTTCTTTACATCGATGATTTTAATGGCGATGGCTATTTGGATATTCTCATCTATTATGATTACTCCACGACTAAGGTCTCCGATGGCGAATTAAATCTTTTTTTAAATGATGAAACAGGAAAATTTAGGGCGAGAAAGATTGATGGCCATGTTTATTTGGCAAATGAAAAACTTTTAAAAATAGCTGACTTTTCAGGCGACTTTAAAAAGGACTTTGTCGTTTTTGATAATTTGAGGGGCGGAGTTTATCTTTACATAAATAACAACGGAGTTTTTGAAAAAAAACAGGTCTATAGTTTAAGAAGCAAAATTAACTCCACTGGTGTGGCTGATATAAATCATGATGGTTTTCCCGATTTGATCTTGTTGGATGAGAAAGGTGGAAGTTTTAGATTTTTACTGAACAAAGATGGATTTTTAAAATGAAGAAGTTCACCCTTTCACTTCTATTTGTAAGCCTGTTGGTTGCACAGGATAATAAAATTGAACGGATTTATTACACAGTTTGTGATAGAGCTGGGATAGAAATTGATAAACCGATTGACTTTAAGCCTTTTGATACGGGTAAGTGTGGCTTTGGACTTTATGTTGAAGTTGGGAGAAACTGGGATAAGTTTAGTGAGATTCAAAAAAGCGATATAAAAAAGTCGCTTAAGAGACCGAAGCTTCAAACAAGCGTTTTATCTCCGAGTGGGAGATTCAGAATTCACTTTGATACAACGGGTGCAAATGAGCCATTTTTATTTAATGACTATGGGAAAATCCCGAATTCTTGGAAGATGTATGTTGATTCGGTCGCAAAATATATTGAGTCGGTGTACGATGTTATTGTGAATTTAATGGGTTTTGAATTCAATTTTAACGATGACACACTCGGCGGGGGGAGCGAATACGACATTTACATTCAGAATTTAACCGAGGGTTTATACGGTGAAACAGTTTTTGATTATTCAAATCCACTCCCAAGGAGTGGTGTTGCCAAGAGGTTTTTAAGTTTTATGCGAATTGATAATTCTTATTATGAAAGTTCATATTACACGCGCGGGATCAATGCATTAAAAGTAACGCTTGCGCATGAACT
>JBKBWH010000072.1:0-7762 GCA_046289115.1 Candidatus Kryptonium sp. | reverse complement strand
TTAAACCTATTTGCAATTGTCTTGTATTATCAAGCGGTGGAGTTGAATATGGCCAATCTCCCCATGCTTGGGTATAACCGCGATTTGAAAGCACTACCGCAAGTCTTCCACCAAGCCAAATTCCTTCAAGATAGTTGTAAACTTCACGAGCCGGTCTTCTTGAATCAACCCTTGCAAGATCATCACCAGCCGGCGGACCATCAAAATCTTTCCAAATGTGATAAATCGGATGATTGTTTGGAATTCTTTCCCACACAGCATCATAGCCAAGAGCATCTTGAATCAACTGCTTTACAGACCTGGTAAACGGTCCATAAGCAGATGCAAGACCATCATCAATGAATAAGAAACCACCAGAGCGAAGATATTTAGCTAAGTTCTCAACTTCATTTTTCGTGTAAATTACCTCACCATCATAGCCCATCATTATGAGGATCGGGACATCCATAATGTTTTTTGAATCAAGGCGAATTGAACCCATAAGGTTAAGTTGAAGATTGGGTAAAACCTCCATCGCATATCTTTGAAGATTTTGTAATGCAGCTGGTCTATAATTCCACATCGGTTCACCATTTGGGGCTGATTTGCTGCTCCTATATTGGACTTGGTAAACATTTAAAAATCCTCTCCAGTCTTCCTTGCTTCTGCCACGCTCAAGCCAACCTTCAAATCTATCCATGAAATTTGTATAACTTATCAATTCCTCTTGCAAGCTTTTTATCGTCCTCCCGGAATGTCTGGTGTCTGTTATATCATAGTTTAAACTTGGTCCTGTTAACATCGCGGGAGGGCTGTAGGTTCTCTCCACATATTCTCCAGGTCTGGCGAGCGAGGCAAGAGCTGTGCCCCCGTGAACAGCAGCAGTTGTCATAGAACGAGCGGACATTCGAGGTTTTTGAGGTGATACAAATTTTTGGATAACGCGCTCAACCATTGTCGGGGTTTTTCTGAATTCAATACTTTTCGTCAAACGCGGCGGTTTCTGAATAAATTTTACAGTCGTCGGCGGTCGCTTAATTTCTTTTTTCTCCGGAAACTTAACATTTAAAATTACAGGTATGCTGTGAATTAAAAATGCGACAATTAAAAATTTTAACAATGCCCTACGATTTTCATATATAAACCGCGCTATCTTGTCGCCAAGTTCAATCCCAGGTATTTTATAGTTCGTTCCTTGCATCTTAAATCATTTAACTTGGATTTCCTCTTCCTCCTTTTCCGTAGCTATTGCAAGTTGATCAATCCCACATAACTTCGCAATGTCCATAACTTTCACAACTATACCATGAAGCGTCTTTTTATCAGCTTTTATTATCAAAACCTTGCTTCCAAATATCTCTTTATCCTTGAGCATCTCCTCCTGCAAGTTATCAAATGTGACCCTTCTCCCATTCAAATCCATTTCTCCATTTGAAGAGATAACTATCGTTAAATCCTTTTCCGGTGGAGCATCGGAAGAAGCCGCGGTTGGAAGGTCAACCTTTAAACCACTTTGAACAGCAAACACAGTCGTCACCATGAAAAATATCAAAAGCTGAAAAACACAATCAATCATCGGTGTTAAGTTGATATCGACCGAATAATCATTATTTTTGCCTTTCTTCTTCATCTCTAAACCATCATTCTTTTTTTCCTTTCAAATTTTTAATGACCTCATCCTCAATAGCCCTCGCTTCTTCATCTGAAATATCAAGTTCAATTCTTTTACGCCTTAAATATTCATTTTCTTCTTCTGTTAAACTTCCGTTTCTATAAACGCTGGCAACGATTGCCCTGTAGGACTCTATCCTTCCGTGTTCATAAAGCAATGTATTGATAAAGTGATTTTCAAAAGGTTCAAGATGTTTAGTTATTTTTTCAGCCCTTCTCCTCAAAAAACTATACCCAAGCACCGAGGGTATTGCAACAGTTAATCCAGCTGCTGTAGTTAAAAGAGCAACCGATATCCCGTGAGCTACAACAGCCGGGTCTCCACGCCCACCTTTTGCAAGTTCGTCAAAAGACATTATCATTCCAATGATAGTTCCAAAAAGCCCAAGCAATGTCGCAACATTTGCGATCGTAGCAACTATTGGCAAAAATTCCTCAAGATAATCACTCGTTGAATCAACAGCGGTATCCATCAATTCCTGTCGCATATCATTTATAGAGCGATTCTCTTGGAGTAAGAACTCGTATCTTTTCAAAACTGATAGAAACACAAATGAAAGCGCATTTTTTTTGCTCTCAAAATATTTAACAACCGGTTCAATTTTCTTGTTTTCCCTCAAAATCTTCTCAACTTCTTCCAGAATTTGGGCTATTTTTTTATCCTTCGGGATTTTTAGATATCTGTAGATTCGCTCAATAATTATTCCCATTGAGATCACGGAAAAGATAAAAAGAGGAACCATAATGTATGGTCCACCCTTGATAATTATATCAACGAGCCAATTGTCCCAAAGCCAGGACCACCACGATTTCTGCTGAATTAAAAGAATCATAAAATCATCGCCTAATTTTGTTTTTCAAAAATTAAAGTTGCTTTTTATCCATTCAAGATGTTCTCTTGCGAAAATGACAGCAGCCCGAGCATTATCATCATTTGAATTTTCATAATCTCGAATTATCTCTTCATACATCTTCGCTGCTCTTTTCCAATCCCCAAGCTGTTCATATGAAGCTGCTATATTAACGCGACACCCAACGACGATATCAGAATCCGGATACTTTTGCCATATCTTAGTTAACTCCTCAATCGCTCGACGATAATCTTTGTTATCAAAATATCTCATCGCCTCCTGATACTCAGCGTAGACATTTATAAGTTTTAAATCTTTAATAAGTTGCTTCGCTTCGTTCACCTTTTCATGTTCGGGATACAACCTCACAAACTCATCATATGCCTGTTGAGCTTTCTGATAATCTTTCAAGTTATAATAGTAGTCCCCAATCGTAAAAAGAGCAATTGGGGCATATTCACTCTTGGGATAAAGTTTCGCAAGTCGCTTAAAGGACTCGATCATTTGTTCAGGTTTTTGAAGCTCATAATAGCACCAACCTTCGCTGTAAAGAGCCATCGGAGCAAGCTCATCGTTCGGGAAGATTTTGTAAACATTGCTATATTCACGAATTGCATCCTCATATTTGCCCATGTTATAATAAGATTCGCCGATGTTAAAATAAGCCTCGGGAGCTAACTCGTCCCTTGGAAACTCTTTAACAAATCTTCTAAAATATATCGCTGACCTATCCCAGTATCCAAGTCTAAAATACGAATAAGAGAGGAAGAAGAGAGCGTCTTTATAGTTTTGTGAATTTGGGAAAAGTTTTAAGAATCTATCAAAAATTTCAATGGCATTTTCATATTCGCCCCTATCGTAGTAAACCGCTCCCGTTGCGAAGAAAGCTTCTTGGATGAATTTTGAATTTGGAAACTTCTCGCCAGCCTTTAAAAGAACACCCAATACCTTATTGAATTCGCCGAGCTCTCTATGTGAATTAGCAAGCACATAAGTTGCCCTTGAAAAAATTAACTCATCTGAAACATCGCTTTGAAAAACATCATTTGCAAATCTTATCGCATTTTTGTAATCTTTTGCCTCAAAATATGCCTCAGCAAGCACAGCAGTATACCTAACCTTTTCTGTAAACTCAACCGCTTCACCAACCAACCTTGAAATAAAACTTACCCCCTTATCGATCTGACCAATTTTAATGTACGAAATCGCCAACTTTTCGTTTACCTGAGGAATAAGTTGAGAGAGATCACTTGTAAATCTTTTATTCGAAATGCAGTTTTCAAAATCAATCGTTGCTTCTTTATACCGTTCAAGCTGATAATAAAGCGAACCCCGAGCGTAAATTGATTGAAGTTTGAGTATTTCATTAGCCTTTGGGTCATCTATGACAAGTGTTAACTCATCAATGGCATCTTTATATTTCCCCTGCCCGATGTAAATATCCGCAAGCGAGAAACGAACCTCGGGGATGAAATAAATGCTGTCTTTTAAAGACGCCGCGGTTTTCAAAATATCCTTTATGAATTTCTCTCCTTCAACAAATTTGTTTTGCAAACTGAATGACTTTGATACCTTTATAAAAGCGGGCAGATAAAAACTTGAACCGGGCGTAATTCTGGTGAAAACATCCAATAGACTATCATATCTTTGGGTATCAAAATAAGTCAAAAGGATATAATAATAAACCTCGTCTTTGTTTAGATCGGCTGGATTTTCAGAAAGTATTCTATTAAATTCACCTAAAGCATCCTCATATCGCTTCCATTCGTAATATGTTCTCCCAAGTTGAACACATGCTGAAGTATACTGCGGGGAATTTTTGTATTGGGTTTTTATCATAACAAATGAACTTTCTGCCGATGCATACTCTCCCACCGCGAGATGTGAAATCCCTTTGAAAAAGAGCATATCTGGGATGTAATTAGAAACCGGAAATTTTATCAAGAAAGAATCACACTCCGAGATCGTTTCTCTATATTTTTTCGCGTTGTAAAGGCATATAATTTTTGAATAAATTGCGTCTTCAACTGGAAAATCAATCAAAAATGCGACTTCACCATATGCTTTAATGTAAAGGTCGTATTCACCCGCTGCTTTATCATAGCGAAGCGAGTCTTGATATGTCTTTGCAATCAAATACTGCATCTTTGCTTGCAATTGCTTGTTCTCAAAGCTTCTATCAATTGCCTCCCTATAAATTGAAATTCCAGCCTCAAGTCCTTTCTTTTCAAGGGTATATTGAGCCATTTTTATATATGCGGTTTCAATCAAACTCGGTAGAAGTGTGTATGTCGCTATAACATTTCTGTACGATTTTATCGCCTCGTCAAAGCTATCCATCATTTTATAACAATCAGCAATCCTCAAATTTGATTTCGCAACAATTTCAAGTGGCGTTTCTTCCCCCTCTCGTCCAGTTACAGCTTCAAAAATTTTTCTCTCCCTTACGGCTTTCAATTCTATTTTTTCAAATTCTTCCCTTTTAAAACTTTCAGGCTTAAATCTATCAACAATATCTCTGAACCAATTTAACGCTATGTCAAAGTTTCCCTTGTCATAATAATTTTGCCCAATTTGATACATAGAATGAGGCACAAGCTCACCTTTAGGAAACTTCTCAACCAGCGCTTTAAAGTAGAAAATTGAGCTGTCAAGCATTTTTAATTCTTTGAACGCCCAGCCAATCGTATAATATGCTTTTGGAACGCGTTCGTCGTTTGGGAATCTATCAATTAACTTTTTTGATTCCGCTATCGCTTCTTCAAGCTTACCCTCTGAATAGTAAATATCAGCAATTTGATACTGGGCAAGAGCGGAAAGCCAAGGCGAATCGTTCCTTTTTTCAGAAACAACCCTAAAACTTTCTATCGCTTCAGCATTATTTTTCAATTTCCTTAAAGCGTTCCCCTTTTGATAATAAGCTGCTGTCTTCACGCTTACTATCAAATCACCATTGAAAAGCGCAACTTTTACACTGTCTTCATTCAAAAATTTACTTTCGGTATTTATAATGTAATCATACTGTTTTATCGCTTTTTTAAAATCGCCACTTGCATAAAAATTTTGTCCCGAGATAAAAGCCTTTTGAAGTTCAAGCGGTGTCGGAATGAAGTTTGCAACTATAGATGCAGCTAATGTAACTATGATAATTATTTTCCACATGCTGACTCACCTCCATATTAAAAACCTGCTATGACAGTGAAAAATATAGCTGACTCATCACGGCTATATTTCTCCTCGCCAGGCTTTACAAATTTTCTCTTCGTAAACTTGTATCCAAAATCAACAACGATTGAATAACCTTTATACGAGCTTTGATTTGTTAGTGAAAATGCGATCGTGCTTCTGTTTTCGCTTCCTGTTCCATCTTTTAAGTTCCTTATCCGATATGAAAATATATCCGGCAACCCTATAATGCTCAAACCTTGAAGTCCAAAGTTGAAAACGGAGCGGTCGGTCAGCTTATACCCGACTCTGAAAATTGGTATCATTTCCTGCGTGTGTTGAATTATATCTGGAACTTTTCTTAAACTTCCGCCAATGTCAACATAGCCAAGTTTCACTTCTTTAACTGTTCTAACCTTAAACTGCGGTCTTACTTCAAGACGACCATTTAGGAATCTAAATGTGTAATCAATTTTATGAACAAGACCCCATAGCGTTATTCTTCCGTCAAGTTGATCGCCAGTATATTTTGCCTCGGGAAGCAAAGCCCTTGATGGATCACCAAGTGGACGCTGAAAATTAATCTCAAAACGAATCTTATTTTCAATATTAAGATTTGGTATCTGCGTATACCTTGCTTCAAAATAAAGATTGTGAACAAAGCTATTTCTATACCTCAATAGATCCTCTGTAAAGACTGGGAAGGGACTCGTTATCGTTATTACACCTTTATATTGATAAACTGGATTTGGAATTTCGTCCCTGACTCTTTTCATCACATAATATAAAAGTATTGAGCCAAGTCGTGGGTTTACCGCAGTATAAAATGTTTTAAGATAGAAGACTCGGTTAATTCCACCTCTTGCAATAGCCCTTTCATTTATAAAACCAATTTGGGAGGTCCAATTTCTTGCTAAACTCACCTTCGTAAAAGCATGATAACCATTTATATCCGGCTCATAGGGATAATCGGGGTATATATCATTTTCCTGTTCATCAATTATGCCGTTGTTATTCCAATCATCACCATAATCAAAAGTTGGAGGATCGCTATAGTATGTTAAGAAATCCTCTTGGTAATCAGGGATACCGTTAGCATTTTGGTCATCGTCGGGTATTCCATCATTGTTTCTGTCTTTGCCGGGGAATATGCCTGCGTCAGGTCTTCTTATTATACTTGTTAAGCCGATCAATTCATTCGCATTTTGCCTATAACCGAGCAAAAATGGATCAGCTGTCGGATTTAAAACATCACTATTCTCAAATGTTGGATGCGGAGTTGCATTGTAAAAATAAAATCCATCTTCCCATCTATCTCTATCGTCATTATCATCAACAAGTGAAAAATAAGCTCCACCTGGAATGAAAGAGATTGAGCTTGAAACATCGTAAGCTGTTACACCGTAAATATCGGGCGCGAGATAAGAATAACCCGAACCAGTCCACATCATATAATAACTATTTTCAAGTGAATAAACATTAAGAGCGGTTGTATAAATTGGTTCAATTTTATAGCGCTCAAATCCAAAGGTTAAACGCCCTACTTTTTTAGAAGCTTTGATATAAAATGCATTCCCAGTCCGTGTAAACCAAGGACCGCGCCCCACAGGATATTTTGACCACTCTAAACTTTGAGCAAATTCACCCTCTATATTAAATCCTTTCCAGTTGAATTTAAAGTTTAAACTATATACACTCATTCCCGTGGTGAGAGCGTAATTAAACCTTACTATTTGCCTATTTGATGCATCCTTAACATTTCCTTCTGCTCTTTTTATAAGTCGGAAAAATGTCGGTGTTCCAACGGCGATTGAATCATAGTGTGGGATAAACCGCGCACCTATTGTTTGCTCCCAATCATCAAGGCGATTGACAAAATCATGTGCTGCTTCAATTTTGAAATCATTCGCAACGATAAGTTCAAATTCAACTGATTCAACTTTTGGCGGAATTATATAAGCAAATGTTATATTTCCATCGCTTGGAATTTGTTCTGGATAAACTGGCAAAGCTGATAACATTGACCTAAACTTATATCCAGGACCTCCTTGAATTGGTGTATAAGCGGTATAGCTTAATGTATCAGCCCCAGCAAC
>JBKBWH010000071.1:0-7785 GCA_046289115.1 Candidatus Kryptonium sp. | reverse complement strand
TAGTTGCTCCAACAAGGGCAAGCGTTGCTTATCCGATTGGAGTTGACTTTGATAAAGCATACCCCGGTATAAGTGGAGGTCCAGCTTTAATTCCAGCTGGAAATGTAGCCGGCGTTCCCGCAATATGTTTGCCGAATGGATTTGGGCAAAATAACTTGCCAACATCAATTCAATTTATGGGAAAAGCATTAAGCGAAAAGATGTTAATTCAAATCGCGAACGCTTATCAAGATAGAACCGATTGGCATCTCAAAAGACCCCCGATAGATGATTAATCAATGACTTGAAAAATCCCGAATTTAAGATATTTCGTCTCCGGCATTGATGGTAAAACAGGATGATCAGGAGATGCGCTGCGCCACTCTATTAACCGAATTTTTTTCTTCGCCATAATGGAGCTTTCAATGACAACATTCATAAACATTTCATCGCTAATGTGATGAGAACAAGATGCGGTTGCAAGAATACCACCGGGATTTAAAATTTTCATCGCTGTTGAATTTATCTCTCGATATCCCGAGAGGGCGGACTTTACATTTCTTTTACTTTTTGTAAACGATGGAGGATCAAGGATAACGACATCAAATTTTTCACCTTTGTTTAGATATTCGCGAAGTTTATCAAAAACATCAGCAACTTCAAATTGAACATTTTTCAGATTATTTAAATCAGCGTTCGCCTTTGCTTTTTCAATTGCTATATCTGAAATATCTATTCCAACAACATTCTCAGCTCCAGAATAAGCACAGTGCAATGCAAATCCCCCCTCGTTTGTAAAACAATCAAGAACTTTTTTACCTTGCGCGAATTTCCTCACAATTTTCCTATTTTCCCTTTGATCAAGATAAAAACCCGTCTTTTGCCCGGAAAGAACATCAATTTTGAACTTAACACCATCATCATCAAAAATTGTTTCCTTCACATCACCGCGCAAAACCCCTTTCCTATTCTCAAGCCCCTCAAGTTCCCTCAAGGGCGATTCATTCCTTTCGACTATTCCAACAGGTTTGAACAAATCTTCAAGGACATCACAAATTAAATTTAACCTTAAATCCATCCCATATGAAAAAGTTTGAACAGCGAGCAAATCATTATACTTGTCAATGACAAGACCCGGCAAAAAATCGCTCTCACCATGAACAAGCCTAAATGTCTCAGAATTCGGATAAAGAATTTTCCTATACTTATATGCGCTCAAAATCCTCTCTTTAAAAAAATTGTGATCAATCTCTATCTTTTCCCTACTTAGCAATCTCACCGAGATAAGCGAGTGCGGATTAAAAAAACCAATTCCCAAAAATCCACCATTGTATTGATAAATTTCTACAATATCACCAACCTTAGGATTGCCCTTTATCTCTTTTATCTCGTTACTGAAAATCCAGAGATGACCTTTTAAAATTCTTTTATCCCCATCCCTTTTTAAAATAACACTTTTCATCTTTCACTTCGTAAACTGTCTTGTCCAATACCTCCACCAAAACGGATAATCTTTTTCTTCATATTTTACAGCGACAAGTTCAACATCATCAAACCATGCTCTCCCCCCGCCAAATAAAACACACTTAACCTCTATTTTCTCAGCATCTTTTCCAACGATGATGGCACAGGAATAAACTCTCCAATCATTCGTCCCATTCAAAAAATTTGTTGAATTAAAAGATTTCAACTCCCCAAGCGTGTCGTAAACCTCAATTCTTAAGAAAGCGGTATCAGCGTCGTAAGTTTTAATGGCACCGTAAAGGATAAATTTTTTCTCCCTTGGAAAATTTTTAATTTCCTGAACAAGAAATGCCCTTGCAGACTTGTCTTCGGAAGTTATATTTGCCGTAAATTTCCCATCAAATTTTTCTATGGGATCCCTTTCAAAATAAACTTTCTCACTTGAACCTTTAAAAACCCAACCGTTCGCCTTATCCCCATGCCCAAGCTCAAAGCTTGAGTTATAGAGCAGATTTTTAACATATTCAACAGTGTAAGGTGCGTTTGCTTTTTCAGCTTCAATAAATTCCTGTTTCTTTCTAACTAAGATAAAGAGAATCAAAGCAAGTAAAATTGAAAGAAAGACTATAATTACCCCGAATTTTTTCATCACTCCTCAAAACCAAGTTGTTTTCTGCGCTCAAGGATCTCCCTCGCTTTTTCAAGTTGCTCAATCGTGTTTATGCCATGAATTTCATCCCAATTTTCGGCTTTCAAAGCCGAGATTTTCATATCGTGATGTGAAAAATAAAAGAAAACATCCGTCAGGTAATATTCACCTTGAACATTATTTGGGGTGATGTGTTTCAAAGCTTCAAAGAGATAGTTCTTCTGGAAAACATAAATTCCCGAGTTTATCTCTCTTACCTTTCTTTCCTCTTCAGTTGCATCTTTATGTTCAACGATCCTATCAACAGATCCATCAGGATTTCTGATTATTCTACCATAACCGGTTGGATCTTCGACCTCAGCAGTTAAAACGGTCGCAACAGCATTGGTCTCATAGTGATAATTTAAAAGTTTTTTGATAGTTTTCATCGTTAAAAGCGGAACATCACCAGACAGAACAAGCACATCGCCATTGAAATTTTCTAACATTTTTTCGGTTTGCATAACAGCATGCCCTGTCCCAAGCTGTTCTTCTTGAATTGCGAATTCAACAGATGGAGCAATTCTTTTAACATAATCCATAACCACATCCCTATAATATCCAACGACGACAATTATCCTGTCGGAGTTAATTTTCATCGCAAGATTAACGACATTTTTTATCATCGGTTCACCGTTAAGATGAAACATCACTTTTGCGATGTCAGGTCTTTTCATTCTTGTTCCCTTTCCAGCTGCAAGTATGACAGTTGCAAGATCGCGAGGATGCTTAGAATGAAATAAAATTTCTGACATTTAACCTCCGCTTTTACTTTACAAGCTCACCTATGCTCCCGTAAACAATTTGCTTAATTTTATTTTCTTTGTCAAGTATGACAACTTTGGGTTTATGGCTTAAAGCCAAATTTTCAGGATATTGAGCGTAAGATATGATAATTATTTGATCCCCCACAGCCCCAAGCCGTGCTGCAGGTCCGTTAAGACAAATTATTCCAGAGCCCCTCTCGCCAGGGATGGTGTATGTTTCAAATCTTGCACCGTTATTTATGTTTACAACTTGAACTTTTTCATAAGGCAAAATTTCAGCCGCCTCAAGAAGCTCTTCATCAATTGTTATGCTTCCCTCATAATAAAGTTCAGCTTGTGTTACGATAGCGCCATGAATTTTCGATTTGCACATTTCACGGTAGATTGTCATCCGGCATTTTTAATTTTGTTTGCAAATTATACTTTAACAAGCGTATTATCAATCAACCTTGTGCTTCCAATTCTAACTGCAAGTGCTATTAAATACTCGTTACCTTCAATCAATTCCTGAACCCTTTCGAGCGTGTTTGGCTCAACGATGGCAATATAATCAATTCTAGCAGTTGGTTTGGACTTTATAAGTTCCTCCATCTTTGAACATATAACTTCAGGATTTCGCTCACCTTCACTGATCAATTTCTCCGCAAGTTTTAAACTTTCATAAAGAACCGTTGCATCTTTTCTCTCACTTTCGGAAAGATACACATTTCTTGAACTCATAGCAAGACCATCCGGCTCACGAACGATCGGGGCGACGATGATTTCAATATCAAAGTTCAAATCTCTAACCATCTGTTTTATAATTAAAGCCTGTTGAGCATCTTTTTGTCCAAAGATCGCAATGTGAGGCTTGGTTATATTAAAAAGCTTCGTAACAACGGTCGTCACACCTCTGAAATGAGTGGGCCTAAATTCACCTTCAAGAACCTTTGTGAGTTTTTCAACCTCAACATAGGTCAAAAAATTCTCCGGATACATCTCCTCAACGCTTGGATAAAAAATTATATCACACCCAGCAGATTGTGCAAGCATTACATCTCTCTCAAAATCTCTTGGATATTTATTGTAATCCTCATGGGGTGCAAATTGCAGGGGGTTAACAAAAATTGTCGTTATAACAACATCACTTTTTTCCTTCGCAAGGCGTATCAAGCTTAAATGCCCTTCATGCAAATAACCCATCGTCGGGACAACACCTATAATTTTACCTTCCTTTCTTAAATCATCGGCAACCTTCTGCATTTCCTTAACTTTTTTGATAATTCGCATAAATTTTGCAACCTTTTCTTGTCCCGATGTTTTGACTTCAAACACAAAATTAACAATAAAACTTCACAATATCAAATTTACCCCAACGCAACTATTCATCTTTCTATAATTTGAAGCTTACCTTCCAAAATTTTATAGTGTTGAACTTTTCGAACCGTCGGACAACACTGCGGATCATCCGGCCCATGAACAATCATATCAAGAAGAATTGAACCGTCTTGAAGAATCTTCACAGCACTCACTTTTATCCTATCACCAAGCAATTCCCCAGTCAAATATCTCGGCTTGCCATTTTCGTTTGACATAACTGCAACTTCGTAAAAGGTGCCACTCCCACCACCTGAACATCTTAAAATCACAACCGCATCAATATCCCCATCTCCATCAACATCACCCATTGCTACTTTCTCCTCATACAACTCAACCGAAAGATAATTCACAAGAAAGCCATCTTTATCTCTTTCCTCAAGAACAAAACTTCCATCTTTAAGTTTTACCACTGTATCCCCAAAAATTGTATAATAGGTTGCATTTTTAAACAGTTGAACATCAAGTTTTGAACCTTTCTGCTGTGAGAAAGAGTTCAAGCAGAAGATCAAAAGAAAAATGCCCAATTTCCCCTTCATTTACTTCTTCAAACGATGTGTTTTTAAAAAGTTTTGAACTTGTTCAACGGTCATTGTATTCAACACATCGCTTTTTGTCAACATCCCCTTTCGAGCAGTGCCAAGCGATAGAAACGTATAATGAATTTCACCAGTTGCATGCGCATCTGGATTTATACTTATCTTAACACCCTTATTTATCGCATATCTTATAAATCTCCAATCGATATCAAGCCTGTGTGGATTTGCGTTAAATTCAATCGCAACACCAAGTTTTGAAGCTTCGTTAATTATTTTCTTCATATCAACTGGATACCCCTCCCTTCCGAGAAGAAGTCGTCCCGTTGGATGCCCAAGGATTGTGACATATGGATTCTGCATCGCTTTTATAATTCTCTGCGTCGCTTCCTCCTCCGTCATCTTAAACTTGCTATGAATCGATGCGATCACGAAGTCAAACTTGGATAAAATTTCATCCGAATAGTCAAGCGAACCATCGGGGAGAATATCTACCTCGGTCCCTTTCAGGATTTTTATCTTAAATTTTTTCTGCAAGTTATCTATTTCATTCCATTGTTGCTCAAGTCTATCTTCGGTTAAACCACCTGCGTAATAAGCTGATTTGCTATGGTCTGCGATCCCAACAAATTTAAGCCCAAGCTTTTCACATTCAGCAATCATATCCTCAAGTGTATCTGAGCCATCGCTGTAGGTTGAATGGATATGGAAAATTCCGACTATGTCTTCTTCACTTAACAATTCAGGTATCTCCCCTTTTAAAGCAATCTCAATCTCATCAAATCCCTCCCTTAACTCAGGCGGTATAAAACTTATTCCGATTTTGTTGAAAATTTGCTCTTCCTTCGAAAATTTGACTTTTTCTCCATTTTTAAATATCCCATCGCCATTCAACTTAAGCCCTGACTTAAGAAAATATTCCCCGATCTTGTTTAAAAATTCCTTACTCCCTGTCGTGTAAAAAACTTTAAAAGCATAATCTTCATCAGCAAGCACAAAATCAACTTGCATCCCAAATTCCGAAACCAAGCTTATAAAGTTATGATCTGAGGAAAGAGTTTTCACACTCGGAAATTTCTTCTGAATTATCTCTTTTATACCTTTAAAATCTTTCTCCTTAGCATTTATCACAACATCAATATCTCGAATGATCTCCTTTCTTCGTCTCCAACTTCCAGTGATTGTAAAGTCAATCACATCAAGGTTTGAACGGATAAACGAGTCAACAAACCCAGCGACCACATAAGCGGAAGATAAAAGATGATATTCAGCGCTTCGCTTCAACCTTTCAATTTCCTTTAAAACTTTCTCCTGTATAGTTTTGCCAAAACCTTCAAGCTTAAGAAGACGATTTTCTCTACATGCGTATTCAAGTTCTGCAAGCGTTGTGATCCCAAGCTTTTCATAAATTGCTTTTATCCTTTTGGGACCAAGCCCGCGAACTTGAAGAAGCTCAAATAGACCCTCGGGAATGGATTTTTTCAGCTCGTCGTGATATTTTGAATGCCCCGTAGCCACAATTTCTTTTATTTTTTCAAAAAGATTTGGACCAATGCCTTTAACTTTTGCAAGCTCGCCAGAGTCAACAAGTTCTTTAAGATCACCCTTAACTTCGCGAATAATCCTCGATGCTTTCCTATATGCCATCACTTTAAATTCAATTTCCCCTTTCAATTCAAGAATATCTGCAATTTCATCAAGTATCTCTGCAACAAATTTTTTATCCACGATTTCCTTACCCATCTGAATTTATCCAAATATCTTTGAGAAAAGATAGATTTGAATAAAAGTTGAAACAATTCCCAAAACTGCACCCCCTACAACTTGCCAGAAGTTATGCGCCCTCAAATATAACCGAGACCATCCAACAAGTGGAATTAACAAAAACAAAGGCATCACTTTATAACCAAATATCCACGCGAGAACACTTAAAGGACCGCTTACCCCAGCCGAATGAGCACTTATTTTCCATCTTAAGTTTATCAGCAAAATTAAAAAAGTATTTGAAAAATAACACCACTGTGAAGCCATTATAAGCCAATGCGACTTAAAATAAAGCAAAATCAAAAATCCAACGAACGCACTTAACACAGCGAAAAGATATGGTATCGTTCTTTGCTCACGCTCTGGAACAAATGGATGATCTATCTTACCCTTGTAGATCAAATAGTAAACAAACATCGTTGGGAAAATCGATGTAAAAGAAATTGTGGTAAAGGCTGAGATAATTTTCATTTTAATGCTCGGCTCAAGGTAAAACGATATGAAAAGAAACGAAATGAAACTTACAATTTGAGGTGCGAAAATAATAGATATAAACTCTGCTGTCCTCTGTTTATCCACACCACTTAGGAACCTCTCAACATATCTCATATGTAATGCTGTTTATTTAAAAGTTAACACCGAAACTAAGCGTAAGATTTATCCCACCGAATTCTTTTATCGGTCTATTTCGAAGCGATTCAATCCCCTTCGGATAAGGAATGAAATAATATCTCACACTTAGCCCGCTTATCGTCCTTGGATCAAGACCAATATATGCACCTGCACCCACATAAAAATTAACTGTATAATGAGCCCTTCCATATTTCAAACTGCTGAAAAATTCCTTCTCATATGGAGTTGTAAAAATCAAAGTTGGTCCAACCCCAACTGTAAGAAACGGTCTAAAATTATCAGCAAGCTCATTCTTGAATAAGCGATATTGAAACGATAAAGAAAGGGGCAAAACCATTATTCTATTAACCTTGTTCGGGACAAATGTCTGACCAGTCCATGGGTCTATATATTCAACCTCATTTTTATCCTTCGCCGTCATAAAATTAAGAATCATCTGGAGGGAATAAACATCTCTCAAGTTATACTTATAAAATGTACCAAATGCAAAACCATTGTTTGCAACGGAAAGATCGATCCCCCACGCTTTTTTAAACCCAACTGTATCCACAAGTTTAAAATCCGAAGGGGAGTCATAAACAATGATGCTATCTCTCAC
>JBKBWH010000070.1:0-7890 GCA_046289115.1 Candidatus Kryptonium sp. | reverse complement strand
TTAAAAAAGCCATTGAAAAGATCAAAGAATTGAAAGAAAGATATCAAGAGATTAAAATTGACGATAAAGGGAAAAAGTTTAACACAGATTTGATCGAGGCAATTGAACTTGGCAATCTTCTTGACACGGCTGAGTCTATTGCCTACAGCGCATTAAATAGAACCGAGAGCAGAGGTGCACATTATCGTGAAGATTACCCGGAGCGTGATGATCAGAATTGGCTCAAGCATACCTTGATTTATAAGAATGAAGACAAAGAGCCGATCATAAAATATAAACCTGTTGTAATAACTAAAATTCAACCTATGGAGAGAAAATACTAAAACAACAAACGAGGTTTAAAAAAATGAAGGTAACCTTCAAAATTTTCAGATTTAACCCTGAAACAGATAATGAACCTTATTACAAAGATTATGAAGTTGAGGCGGACCCAAAAGACAGAGTTATCGATGTCCTTCACTATATAAAAAATGAAATCGATGGAACTTTAACATTTCGTCGCTCCTGCCTTCACGGAATTTGTGGTTCTGATGGTATGAGAATAAATGGGAAAAACATGCTTGCCTGTTCAATCCTTTTGCAAGACCTTGGTTATTCTGATGCGAATAAGACTTACAAAAAACCCATAGTGATTGAACCTTTGCCCGGGATGCCGATTATAAAAGATTTAGTGACCGATTTTACCGACTTTTGGAAGAAATACGAGGCTGTAAAGCCATATCTTATCACCAAGAGCCAACCTCCAGAAAGGGAGCGAATTCAAAGTCCTGAAGAGGTTGAACTTATCATGGAAGCATCTAAGTGTATTCTTTGTGCTTGTTGTACAACAAGCTGCCCTTCAACATGGTCAAATGAGGATTATCTTGGACCAGCGGCGCTTTTGAAAGCTTATAGATTTATTTTTGATTCAAGAGACGAAGCAACTGATGAGCGCCTTGATATAATTGACACATCCAATGGGGTATGGCGTTGTCATACCATCTTTCACTGTATTCAAGCATGCCCCAAAGAAATCAACATCACTTGGCATATTTCACAGCTTAAGAAAAAGCTTGTCGAAAGAGAAATTTAAACTATTGGGGCGGTGGCAAACACCGCCCTTATTCTTCTTTTAAACTTCGCAGATAATCAAAATCGTAAATCCCCGTGTTATGAGCATCTCCCCATGTTATCTGAACTCCATAATTTCCAACCAAATTTATCTCTTTTATCTCATATTGTCCTGAAACGGGTAGTTTGACAAGTGAGCTTTCATCTCTTTCGGCGGAGCAAACAGCACATGGACAGTTATCGCGCAGAAATTTTAATGAAAGTACGCTTTCATATCCATCGCTCCAAGTGAATTTGAGTTTATCATTTATTCTTTCAATTTTAGTCGGGTAAAACATTGGTAAAAATTGAATTTGTTTTTAAATTTATTTTGCTAAAAAGTATCAATTTGAAATTCAAATTGCAAGTTTGGATGGAAAAGGTAGGCGAAAATGTTGTTAAGATTTTTATAGAGGGCATTGGCGATGTCTATTTTAATCTGCAAAAGTATTCAACCACCATTTCGGAAGAACATAAATTTATCTACTACTTTGACGCGGAGGGGAGATTTATGGGGGGATTTTTTGACGGAGTAAGCTACAGACGTGGGCTTGATAATAGATTGATGAAAAAATTTTTTGATAAAGATGGAACTAAGGTTAAAATCTTCGTCGGCGATGAAGAAAAGCGAGAGGTTATTGATGATGTAATTGAAAGGGTTTCGAAGATAAGAAATGTGTTAAGCGGAAGTGAAAGCGAGGTTTTGGAGCGACTTGATGAAATTTTAAAATGGGATTATGAACAGCTTGAAAAAGATGGGATTAAATTTTTCTCTGTTTATAAACCGATAAGCATCCTTCCCCCAGACCAATATTTTTCACTTGTTCTTCAACCAGCCGAGGGTTGTTCATGGAACAAATGCACATTTTGTAGCTTTTATCAAGATAGAAGATTCAGGGTGAAATCGCCGGATGAATTTTTAACTCATGTTAAGAAGGTTAAAGAATTTTTCGGTAGGGCGATTGGGCTTAGAAAGTCAATTTTTCTTGGCGATGCAAATGCGCTGATAATTCCGCAAAAACGATTAATTGAACTTATAAAAATTGTCCACGATGAGTTCCCCATTTGTAAATCTAAAGATGGGTTTGACCATATTTTTGATGGAATTTATTCGTTTCTTGATATCTTCGGAGCTGAGAGAAAAAGTTATAATGAGTATGTCGAACTTAAAAATTTGCTTGTTAAAAGGATTTACATAGGTTTGGAAACTGGGGATGCAAATTTGTTTAAATATCTTAACAAACCAGGATCACCTGATGAATGCGTTGAGGTTGTGGCAACGATAAAAAGCGCCGGGATAAATGTCGGAGTTATAGTATTAGCTGGGGCTGGGGGAAAGAAATTTTATGAGGATCATGTTAAGAATACCGTCAAAACGATATTGAAGACGCCTCTTGGAAGTGGTGATATTGTTTACCTTTCTCCGCTTGTCTTAGATGAGGCGGGTGAATATGTTAGAATTATGAATGAACTTGGTTCTGAAATGCTTGATAAGTTTGAAATGGCGCAACAAATTCAGAGAATTAAAGAGGAACTTAAGAGTTTAAATAAATTAGGGGTGCGGATAACTCTTTATGACATACAGGAATTTATTTACTAAAAAATTGTGTAATGTTGGATGGATTTTGACAGAATCCGTGGGAATGTAGGTTTTTTCCTTGGGTTAATTGTTTTTGTAACTATTTTGCTTATCCCCATTCCGAGAACATTTATTGATTATGCAAGTCAAAAACTTGGGAGCGATAGTTTAACGCCAGAGGTTTTGAAGCTTTCATATAGTATGAAAGTTACTTTTGCACTTATGTCGTTGATGGTGATCTGGTGGATAAGTGAAGCGGTGCCAATTCCTGTGACATCTCTTTTGCCCGGGGTAATTTTGCCCCTTTTTCATACCTATGGATTTCACGATGGAAAATTTATTGAGTTGAACGGTAGAAATGTTTTTATAAACTATGCAAATCCGATAATTTTTTTGTTCCTCGCTGGATTTTTAATAGCGGGCGCGATGCAAAAGTGGGGTCTGGATAGAAGAATTGCCTTATGGATTTTAACTCGTGGAAATATCGCGAAAAGTCCAAACAAAATTTTATTCGGGTTAATTATTGCAACCGCTTTTATATCAATGTGGGTTTCAAACACCGCAACCACAGCTATGATGCTTCCAATTGGGCTTGGTATATTGAATAAGTTAAATGTTGATCTGAATTCAAAGTTTGGAAAATCTGTGATGCTTGGGATAGCTTTTGCTTCCTCAATTGGGGGCGTCGGGACTATAATTGGAACCCCGCCCAACGGTATCGCCGTATCAATCCTTGCGAAAGAAAAAATTGTGCATATAAGTTTTCTTGAATGGATGATGTTTGGGGTTCCATTTGTGGTTTTGGCTTTACCGATTTTATGGCTCGTTTTAAAAATTGTTTTTAAAACCGAGATCTCCTTTGATGACGAAATAAAAAAGACATTGCTTTATGAGAAAGATAACCTTGGTAAATTCTCGAAACCGGAGAAGTTAACATTATTTGTTTTTTCGTTAACAGTTTTTCTTTGGCTCACAAACCCGATATGGAAATTTATACCGTTTATTGGTGAAAGGCTTGAGTGGTTTGATGAGTATTTAATAGCTGTTTTTGGAAGCATAATTTTATTTGCCCTGCCCGTTGATTTCTCAAATAGAAAATTTGTTCTCGACTGGGGTGATTCAAAATATGTTGACTGGGGAACTTTGCTTTTATTCGGTGGGGGAATAGCTTTGTCTGATGCGTTGTTTAAAACGGGGCTTGCTGGTGTAATTTCAAATGAATTTGTAAGATTTTTTGGACATCCGTCGCCTGTGTTTCTTGTCTTTATAATTGTAATTTTTATGGATCTTTTAACTGAAATCACATCTAACACCGCCGTAACTTCGATGATGGTTCCAATATTAATTTCAATATGCTCTGAACTTGACATTAACCCTGCCTTCCTTGTCTTGCCTGCAACTGTTGCTGCATCTATGGCGTTTATGCTTCCCGTTGCAACCCCTCCAAATGCGATCGTTTATGGTTCAAGATATGTAACATTGAAAGATATGTTAAAGGCAGGTATTGTACTTGATATTGTGATGTGGCTTTATGTTTCCTTATTTTTTTACACTATATTCGCCCTAAATTTGATCAAATTTTAAACGACATTTTCTAAAAAGGGAACTTGCCTTCGGGCGCACGCAAATACTTGACTTTTTCACTTTTTTATATTATATTTAGACCGAGTCTAAATAAATTTTACAGATCATGGATAAGATTGTTAAATTTGTGCTGTTGTTCTTCGCCGTTGAGATCGCTGTAGCCCAAGGAGTAAGCTACTATCTTATGGGAACATATGCCTACATTGAGCTTCCAAAAGAAATCTTGAATTATACCGCATATAGGTATCTCCGGCAGATCGAGATAAGTCTTTCCGATTATATTGATTCATCGGATGTCTCAAAAATTAATTTAAATGCAGGAAAAAGATTTGTAAAAGTTTCAGATATCACCATCGAAGCTATAAAAAGTGCTCTTGATGTTTCAAGAAGCACAAATGGGGCTTTTGACATTACTGTTGGAGCCTTAACAATTAACGCTAAAAGATTTAAAAAGATATCTGAAGATAGTGCTCGCAAACTTATCAATTTCAGAGATATAGTGATTTCTGGGGATAGCGTGATGCTTCTAAAAGAAGGAATGGCGATAGACTTGGGAGGGATAGGGAAAGGGTTTGCGATCGAAAAAGTTTTTGATTATTTGAAGACAAGGTCTGGATTTATTTCAATTGGCGGAGATATGAAGATTTGGGGGCATAAGAGAACGCTTGCGGTCAAAGACCCTATAAGAGGTGGAACCCTTGTTCAAATGGTTAACTCGGGTGATGTCAGCATATCAACATCTGGAAATTATTTGAGAAAACATATTGAGACGGGAGATGAGAAAATTGTTCAAATAACGGTTGCTCACAAAAATGCAACACTTGCGGATGCCTATGCGACCGCTCTCTTTGCGATGTCAAAGGATTTGCGAGACAAATTTTTAAGTGAAAATAACGATGTTGGGGTTTTAATGCTTTACAACGATGGCTCAATTTTTGTAAATGATAGATTTAGGGAATTTTTTGATGTGATGATTTTTAAGGGTGGCGTTCAAGATATTTCAAAAACAAAGGAAAGGGATAAGAAATGAACAGCAGCATTTTTAAGACCTTCATTCTCACTGTCGCTTTATTTATATCATTATCAAACTTTACATTTTCACAGTCGCAGGAGGAAAGGATAAAACAACTTGAAAAAAGAATTGAACAACTCGAAGCTGAAATTTCAAAACTTCAATCTGTTAAAGGGCAAGAAGAAGAAATAATTCAGATGATTGATGTGTTGAAAGAAGAGATAAGACGACTTCGTCTTGAGATGGCGATGCCAGAGATTGAATTAAAGTCATATTTTGGACTTGGTCCAGCTGCTTCGAAAATTTACTATACTCCACGGGGGCTATCAATCGCTGGATATGGTGAGATAACCTATGAAAATTATCGTGACACCTCAAAAACGGACAGAGGTGATGTGTTAAGATTCATACCTTATATTGGGTATAAATTTACCGATAACATTTTGGTGAATTCCGAACTTGAAATTGAACATGCCGGGATCGGTAATGTTGGGAGTAGAAAGCCGGAAGTTTATGTTGAATTTTTGTATGTTGATTTTATTTTAACATCAAGATTTAACATAAGGACTGGGTTGTTTCTTGTTCCTGCGAGCAGGATGAACGAATACCATGAGCCACCCGTCTATTTTGGGACATTAAGACCTGATGTAGAAAGGTTTGTGGTTCCAACCGTGTGGAGGGAGCTTGGTGTGATGATTTACGGTGAATTGTTCTCTGGATTTTCATATAAAGCAGGGATTATGAATGGTTTGAGAACCGATTTGATAAAGGATTGGATTTCAGATGGGAGACAGAGAGGGGCAACGGTTAATTTTGACAAATTTGCGGGAATTTTAAGGTTCGATTTCACTAGTCTTAAAAATTTAACACTTGGAGCTTCATTCTATAGTGGTGGCGGAAGTGACACAGCTGGAGCAAGTCCAAAAAGAAGCGCAGAGGCAAAATTTAAACTTTTAACATTTGATGGGCAGATTCAGTTTGAAAACATATCTATTAAGGGCTTGTTCGCTTATGGAAGTGCAGACGGTAACGACTTTTATACAAACAAAGATGGAAGAGCAAGTAAGGTTTACGGATGGTATGTAGAAGCAGGGTATAATTTAATCCCACTTATTCATCCGGAATCGATAGTTTCGTTTTCTCCGTTTGTAAGGTATGAGAGATATGATTTAAATAAAAATGTTTTCATTGGAAATCCAGATCCGAAGAAAAATAGAAGCGTGTTTACATTTGGGATTGACTTTAAACCACATCCACAAGTTGTGATAAAAGCAGATTATCAGATACGCAATACCTCATCGAACCTTCCAGCAGGTGTTGGGACTGGAAAAGATGAATGGAAAATCGATCAGTTTAATATAGGTCTTGGTTTTATATTTTAACGCCATTGAGGTTCTCCCTGGGTTTTTGCCCGGGGTTCTTTAAAAAGTAATAAAGGAGTTAAATGGCTAATTTATTTTTGTTGTTAATTTTGTTTTTTGCATTGCAGGGCAAGAAACCTGAAAAAGTTTTAAGCGAGATTTATCCAAATTCAAAGATTGAAATTAAAAACATCGTGATCTCCTATTCGCAGGCTGAAAGGGTTAAGGAGCTATCGGGAGTTAAACTTGAAACAAAGCTTATCACATTTTATATCGTTAAAGTTAATTCAAAAGTTAAGGCTTACGCTTATGTTGATATTCACATCGTCAGGACTCATCCTGAGGTCGTGTTATATGTTTTAAATGAGCGGGGTGAAATTGAACTGATTCAAATTTTATCGTTTAAGGAACCACCGGAGTATAAAGCGGATGAAAATTGGCTAAATTATTTTAAGGGTAAAACGCTTGGCAGGGACTTATTAAGGTTGAGGAAAGATATTCCTAATATGACAGGAGCAACTTTAACCGCAAAAGCAATAACTGATAATGCAAGGAAAGTCATTGCGTTGTGGAAAATAATTTTTGAGGAGGGAAGATGAAGTTTTTCTGGACTGGGGAGATAAAAAATTTTAAGCCAATACACACTGCAATTTTGCTTTTTACAGTTTTTGTTTTTCTATTTTGGATTGGGGCTTTCTTTCATTTTGGAGTGAAGTTTGGTTATTCGGTTGAGAAAATTCAATATTATTTTTGGGGTGAGCCTGATTTTCCAAGTGAGGTTTCAATTGCTCAAGTTTTGGAGGAGTCACATATAAATCTTTTTGTCGTTGGACTTCTTTTTTTGTGTATCTCTGCTTTGATTGTTTATTCAAATATCCCCTCAAAGTTAAAATTTGCTGTGATACTTGCCTTTGCGTTTTCGGGGTTTCTTTACGCTGCATCTGATTTTATCCTCATCTCTCTTGGAAGGGAATACGCATCTTTGAAGATTTTCATATTTTTGCTCTTTCAAACCGTAATTTTTTTATCGTTGTTGATCGTTTGGTTCAAGAATTCAAGGGGACAAAAAAATAATAGGAATTCGGGATTTCTTTCTATTTTGATTTTCATCTTTGCGATTTTCAACCTTGCTTTTGTCATGTTTAATTTTATGTTGTTTGGGGATAAAATTGGTTTTACTGTTTCGGATGTTTCGGGTTACTATCTTGGCAATCCTGAAAAGTTTTTAAAACCCAAGTCCGTTTCTGGGCTTGTTGAAATCGCTT